>CAYJKD010000420.1:0-1502 GCA_964370595.1 uncultured Lachnospiraceae bacterium | reverse complement strand
AAGACCGAGGGGAGTGAATTTCTACCCTTGGCCTTTGTATTTTAAACATGTAAAAAATGAAACTATTATAATAAGTATCGAAAAAGGAGATGAAAAATGACCAATTATTTAATCTATTTAAAAGATGAAATCCATTCGGTTATCTTAGCGACAACGGATGATAATCACAATCCAGTCACTTGTGTAATCGACATGATGCTAGCTGATGAAAATGGACTTTACTTTTTAACTGCAAAAGGAAAGGCATTTTATACAAGACTTAAAAACAATGAAAACATATCCCTTACAGGGATGAAGGGGGAAGATACTATGTCCTCAAAATCCATTACCATTCGAGGGAAGGCAAGAGAGGTTGGTAGTGATTTACTAGATAAAATATTTATGAAAAATCAATATATGAATGAGATTTATCCTAATCTAGAAAGCAGGTCAGCTTTAACAGTATTTCAGATTTATGAAGGGGATGGGGAATTTTTTGATCTATCAGTGCGACCAATTTTTCGAGAAGGTTTTTCCTTTGGGAAAACGAGTGAAATAAGTAGTGGCTATGTAGTGATGAATGGATGTGACCTTTGCAAAAAGTGTATGGAAATCTGCCCGCAAAATTGTATTGACATAATAAATCAGATTGCAAGAATTAATCAAAAGCATTGTTTGAACTGTGGTATATGTGTAGAAGTCTGTCCAAATCAGGCGATTAGGAGGTTGACAGTATGACAAGGGAAGAACAAAGAAAATATCTAATAACCTATCTATTAGATGAAAATCCAAGATATCAAAAAATTCAGATGCCAATAGAGGAAAGGGAATAAGAAAATTTACTTCGCTCCCTACAAAGTACCATGAGCGAATCAGCATCTGGCAGGGGTATTTTGCTTTCTACAGCAGGAAGCGGCTGAAATTGCAGTAAAAACGGTATCAGCATTTTTACAAAACAATCACAAGATTGAGCGAGTTGTGTTTAATGTGTTTACGGATCGGGACTTGGAAATTTATCAAAGCATTCTAACTTATCCAGGAGGGAAATCAGATTGTGAAACTACAGTCTTGTGAATTGAAAAAATCTTTTGAGTAAAATCCAACTAACTGTACTAGCGCTTAGTGATATTAACACATATAGAAACCACCATCTAGCGTCTGGAGGGAGAGAACGGGATAAATCTTCTATTTTTGTGACTTCAAAAACTAGTAGTAGCGCTGTAGCTAATTTAAAATAAGTAAAATGAAATAATAGGACTCCAAATGTATTTTTACCTATACAGACGAATAACCTAGAAACTTTACTAGGGAGAACTTCTATGATAGTGGCAATTCCATAGCAAAACATGCAACCGCCTAGAACTGCTAATATATTGACGATGGGGTGCCCAAAGGTCCTTGAAGGATAATCTACAGTTGAGTTCATATGGGAAAAAGCAAATAGTGAAAGAGAACCGATGATTGTGATGATTAATGATTTTTTTATTTCTTTCGTATGCTTAATTATTTGTATGTTTCTAAGA
>CAYJKD010000419.1:0-1504 GCA_964370595.1 uncultured Lachnospiraceae bacterium | reverse complement strand
AAACAGGTATCTTTAAGTTTTTAGCACACCCTGATGTAGTAATGCATGAATACCGTTATGGCTTTGATGATGTTGCAAAGAAAGTTTTTTTTGATATCTTTAGCACGTGCGAAAGGCTAAATATACCAATAGAATTTAATGTAAATGGATTGCGAGGTGGCCGTGGATATCCAAATCTAGAAATATTTGAATTTTCAAAACAGTTTTCGTTGCAATACTTGTTAGGCAGTGATGCTCATGAACCTAGTCATGTTTTTGATGATGTTGTGATAAAAGCTGAAGGGATACTAGATAGTATGCGTATTAAAGTAACAGATTTTTTGAGTTTTTAGACAATCATCTACTACCATTAAAAGAAGATATTTGGGCGATTGAAACTGATAACTAGCTTAAAGAGCCATCCAAGGTAAGCTTAGATGACTCTATTCTTGCTTACATAAATCTTAAAATATCTTCTACTTCGTGTCTTTTTGGTGCTGTTGGGTTTTGATTTGGAATTCCGTATACAATTAAAGCTGCAACGCTTTCTCCTTCAGGTAAATTTAGGATTTTTCCAATTTCAACTGAATCAATTACACCAAAAATGCAAGTTCCAATACCTTTTTCATGTGCTGCAAGGCAAAATGTTTGGCATGCAATTCCTGAATCAAATGCTTCCCAAAAATCCTTTTTTTCTACGCCTTCACCCTTGCCTTCAAGCACGCCACTTTTCCCTTGCACATAGCTTAATACGGCAACTCCGTTTGCATTTTCTAGAGTACGCATGTTATATGAAAAGCCATTTACGCCAGTTTGTGAAATCTTTTTAATTATTTCAGGTGTATCAACTAGGGTGAATCGTGCAATTTGCGAGTTTGCCCATGATGGTGAAAAACGTGTTAAGTCAACAATTTCCTTCATTAAATCACGATTTACTTTTTCATCTTTGTATTTTCTAATACTTCGTCTACCTAAAATTGCTTCTGCTGTTGTCATTATTTTCTCCAATGTGCTAATATGTTTCGTAGTGAATTCTTGCTTCATCAAATCTGCTTACAAAGCGATTTGCGCCTTCGTTACTTGGATATCCAACAGCAATAACGGCATATGGCCATATGTGTTTTTCCAAGTTAAACATTTTTTGAATAAAATCCATTCTTTCTTTTTTTCCTGCAGTGCCTAACCACACACTTCCCAGTCCTTGGCTTACAGCCTCTAACATTAGATTCTGTGTTGCAGCTCCCAAATCTTGTTCCCACATAACAGGATAGGTCATGCGCTCTTCATTACCAAGTATAATAATACCGATATCGGCATCTACTAGGCATGAGGCATAGGGGTTGTATTCTGAGAGCTCTTGCAGTGTTTTTTTATCACGAATAACTAAAAATTCCCATGGTTGTTGATTTGCAGCGGAAGGAGCCTGCATTGCGGCTTTCAGAATTTGGGTAATTTTTTCATCTTCAACTGTTTTGTCTGAAAAACTACGTACACTTCGACGTGTAAAAATTTCATTCATAATTGT
>CAYJKD010000418.1:0-1505 GCA_964370595.1 uncultured Lachnospiraceae bacterium | reverse complement strand
AACCAAATTTTGTTTTTATCAAAATCAGGTAGCTTTGCCCATTTATGAATGCACCCTCTGAACAGTTACAATTTTTCTATAGAAAGAAAAAAAGTCGCTTCTCGGAATATCCAAGAACGACTTTACATGCAAAAAAAATCCAGCAATCATATGTCCCTACGTTGGCATTATCCAAATCAGGTTATGGGTCGAAGTCAAGTAACTTCCTCTCAGCCGAATTTATCAGCTCCCCTTCTATAGTAATCAGTATTATATAATATAAACTTATAAATGTAAATACAAAATAACGTTATTTATTCAATTCACGTAACAGTTCACTAATTAGGAATACACTCTCTAATAATCATAGGAATCATATAACTTGCGTTTAAATCAAACGCTTTTCTTGGCTGCATTTTTTGAACTTCTTCTGTATAGTAGGATTGTGCATACATTTTCGTGATATCTTCTATGCTTATTCCCGCTTGATACGAGGCTACGATCATTTCTTTTAGCCGTACACAATATTCATAGGATCTTTTTAAATAATCATCTCCATCTTTACCACAAAGTAAACCTGCATGGGAAGTTATTACATATTCAAGATCTAATTCCATCGCTTTTTTAATGGCATCCAAGGTCATTTGATATCCTACCAAATAACAAGGGCAAACCAGTTCGCCTTCTGTAGGAACACCTAATGTTTCACATGCTACTAACAGTTTAAAACGTTCAATATAAAAAGAGATACAACACTTGGTGTGCCCAGGCATTTCCATCACTTCTAGATCAAAATCCTCCATTGGAAGTTTATCCCCATGCTTTACGATACGATCTACTATAATTTTTTCTGTTTTATCATTAAATTCTGTTATATTATATTGTGGTGCTATACTTGCATTCATATCTTGAATCATTTCAAGCACAGATGGTTTTTTCAATATCTTTGTTCCATATTCACTTGCAACAATCTCAACTTCTGGAAATGCATCTTTTATATGCCCACTTCCAGATACATGGTCATAATGAGAATGTGTAAGCAAACAATATTTTAATATTCTCCCATTTAAATGATCCTTTATTTTTTTGACCATAGAATCTGCAGAAAATGCAAACCCTGAATCAATGACAAACGCTTCCTTTTCAAATAAAACCAAATAAGCCTCTCCGCCTAAACATCCACCTACATTTATTACTTTCATTTTTTCCTCCATTACTGCAATGCAGCATTTAATTTGCGTATGGAATCAAGTGATGACAACTCATTCCCATATTGATCCCTTAATTGCCCATCTTGGACAAAGTTATAAACCGCTACATTATCTAAATAAAGTTCACCGAATGCTTGAATGCACAATTCATGAAAGTGCAATTTACCAAAATTCAGTTGTATGGTTTCTTTTCCATCAATTGTTAACTCTTTGGAATCACTTCCTAGTTGAACCTTAATTGTAGTTGGTGTTAAGCATTCCACATCAAACGTAACGTAATTATCTCTTGTGTGAATTTGGTCAATTCTAGCTGTT
>CAYJKD010000417.1:246-1519 GCA_964370595.1 uncultured Lachnospiraceae bacterium | reverse complement strand
GCTATAGTGTTTTTAGGTGAGCTTAATTTGCAATCTGATGCACACAATGACTATCCTCAAAGGCTTTCGAAAATAAATCCATATATTTTCAACTGTACAGTGGATCAATTGTATCTACACAAAAGATATCTCAAATCAAATGACTATTTCTTTTTATTAAAGCAAAATGAAGAAGAAAATTTGAAAGATGCATTAATATTAGCAGATAAATACGAAAACAATATTCATGGTAAAAATGATAAAACGAGCAATGATCTACAAAGTTGTAAACAGGAGATATATGTGTATTTGCTCAACACATATGATGAGACTATAGCGATTATTGATGCTATAAAACACCCACAAAATAATGCTATAAAAATGAATTTTAGAATCATTAATGAAAGTAGAACGCTCATATACTCTTTGTTTGATGAAAACCCATTATTTTTATCAGCAAAGGATGATAAACTCAAAATTTTAATAATCGGCGGAGGTAGACTCGGAACTGCAGCAGCAGAAATTGCCGCATGGTGTGGCCAAACTGTAAAGATTAAACCACAAATCATTGTTGTAGATAAAAATACAGAAATAGAAAAACAGTTTGAGCTAAAATATCCTGAGCTTTCAGCAAATTCCACATCAGAATTTGCAAAATCAGAGTGCTGTGTAAATTTTTATACATGTGATGTCTTTTCGGGAGAATTTGCAAATATTTTGCGAGAACATCCAGATGTTTGGTTAGTCATTTGCACATTAGGCGACAACGAAACTAATATAAAAGTAGCGTTAAAAACAACTCAAATTTACGAGCAACTTTCTTATACAAATGAGAGTAAAGATTTAGTTAATCCTAATATGCAAACTCATGTGTTTGTTGACGACCCGTTCTTATTTGATATTAGCAGTGAGCTTAAGTTTGATAATAAAAATGATTGTAATATCATTCCGTTTGGTAGCTATAAAAAACTGTATACGCAAAAAAATATCGTTTCTCACTATTTAAATCTTTTAGGTATGTCCGCTAATAGATTTTATGAAAGAGATGGAGCAAAAGCGGATATCCAAAAAGCTATGGGTGATGAAAAAGAAAAACTTATCAAAAAAACACACGATAGGGCGGATGACAGCTATAACAGCAAGGAATTTTTTAGAGTATCTTCAATGGCAGCAGGACTGCATTTTAAATATAAAATGTATTCAGCTTTATGCGAGCTTAATAGCGAGATTTTTCCGGCAGAATTATGGCGTAATAACCCTTCTAGCGAAATGATTTTTAGGTGCAAAATGGCTT
>CAYJKD010000417.1:0-236 GCA_964370595.1 uncultured Lachnospiraceae bacterium | reverse complement strand
CAATTGGTATGGCAAAGAAGCCAACACTTGGAGTAATTTCACATCTAAGCTTAGTACTTGTTTAGTTGCGTGGGATGAACTTGATGATGTGGACAGATGGCTTAAAGAAAAACATGGCGTAATTAAAGATTTTAAGGAAGTAGACCGAGTTTTAGTGCGTGATATAGGCAGCATTTTAGTGCAAGTCAATGAGATTGATATTATAAAGTAATAAAATTAATATAAAAAACAGTGGA
>CAYJKD010000416.1:0-1519 GCA_964370595.1 uncultured Lachnospiraceae bacterium | reverse complement strand
GAGAAATACCTCCTAATGATGTATATGATGTGGAAAAGGATATGAGTGGTAAGTTGATATTTCCAGGATTAGTTAATGCACATACCCATACGCCAATGACAATTGTTCGTGGGGTAGGAAGTGATTTACATCTACTTGAGTGGTTGGATTTAGTTAGGCCAATTCAACTTGCCTTTCTTCCTAATGATTATAAAATAGGTGGACGTCTTGCATGGATGGAGATGTTGGCTTCTGGTATTACTTCAGCATCTGATATGTATCGATTTCCAGAGGATGTGGCAGAGGATATGACAAATATTGGTGCACGCATTAATTTCGGTAGATGCATTTTTTGTGCAGATGAAAATCTATCTGCATGTGATAGTAGTGATGTAAAAGAGTCATTAAGAATTTATGACAATTACAATAATACTGCTAACGGTAGGATAAAAGTGGATTTTTCTATTCATGCAGAATATACGAACAAGGAAAAATGTGTTCGTGAATATACTGAAATGTGTAAATCCGTAAATGGTAGAATGCATGTACATCTGTCAGAATCTCCGCAAGAACACCAAGGATGTATAGAACGGTACGGGAAAACACCTACGCAGTGGTTTGCGGATTTAGGTACATTTGATTCTCCGACATTAGCTGCTCATTGTGTTCAATTATGTGATTCTGATATAGAAATTTTTAAAGAAAAAGAGATTACAGTTGTTCATAATCCAACAAGCAATTTAAAGATAGGAAATGGTATTGCTCCTATAAAAAAATATTTAGATGAAAGAATAAATATTGCTCTGGGTACAGATGGGGCAGCAAGTAATAATAATCTCAATATGTTTGAGGAAATGCATATTGCATCATTGATTCATAAAGGAAATTTGAAGGATCCAACAGTGGTTACGCCGAGAGAGGTACTTACCATGGCAACAATTGGAGGAGCAAAGGCTCAAGGTAGAAATGATATTGGGACGATAGAAGTAGGAAAAAAAGCAGATTTAGCAGCAATTGATTTGAAAAAAGCACATTTGTTTCCCCATAAAGACTTATTTTCAACAATGGTTTATACAGCGCAAGCAAGTGATGTATGTATGACTATGGTTGATGGAAAAATACTTTATGAAGATGGCGTTTTTACTACAATTGATGCAGAAAAGGTAATGTTTGATTTTGAACAAATTGTGAAGCGATTATTTTAAGTATTTTATGCTAAATGGAAAGCATTTATGTTTATAAGGAATTGAGTAGTATAAAGATTGCACATTTGCCATATCCAGAGCAGAAAAAATGTATCTTGGAATATTTTTCCTGCAAAAGTGTGGCGTGTTGTGTATCATACCGATCAAGAAAAAATAGACGTTAACCGTGATGGGGAAGTGTAGAGCTTACCTCAAATGGAAACGTCTATTTTTAATTTTGGCTAATTTTTTATCAGTTAGAATTATTTGCTTTCAATTTTTCATTCTCATCCCCCTAACGTCAATGTATCGTTTTTTCCACTTCCTGCATACGTAACTGCTCAAGTGATTCAATA
>CAYJKD010000415.1:0-1532 GCA_964370595.1 uncultured Lachnospiraceae bacterium | reverse complement strand
TACAGGCCTGTAAATCATCCCTGCTTGGCAAAATCTACATCCTCTTGTGCATCCTCTAAATGTTTCCACTACTGCTCTATCATGAACTGTTTCTATAAGCGGTACAAGTGGCTTTTCAGGGTACATGGCATCTTCTATATCTGATATAATAGCTCTCAAGACTTTGTCAGGAGCTCCTTCCCATAGCTTTTCAAAGCCTATAAGTTTGCCAAATTTCTTCCTTTCTTTAGCCTGATTTTCATCGCTATCTAGGTTTTCTTTTTCTTCTTCTTCAGACGCATTTTCAATATTTACACTGTTTTGACAGGCAGAGTTATTTTGGCGTTCTTCAAACTCTTGTGGTTTCTGACATTTTTCATAAATAGGTTTGTAAAATTTGGGTACGTAAACTCCCTGCAATTCCGTAGCTTTTTTGTAGAAATTTTCCCTAGTTTCACCTTTTTCTTTGCATAGCCTGTGAAGTTTGAAAAGTTCAGGCAGTAAGTGTTCTCCATCCCCTACAAGGAATATATCAACTATATCTGCTAGAGGTTCGGGGTTAAAAGCACAAGGTCCACCTGCTATGATGATTGGATATTCTTTTTTTTCATCAACCCCACCAATTGTACCTATGCTCTCAGTGTTATTTGCTATTTGACATGCACTTTCCTCATCAGCTCTAGTTATTGTTTGACGTGCACTTTCTCGATCTTCCCTTAAAAACGGTATGTTTCCAAGAGATAGCAGGTTTAATATATTTGTGTATGAAAGTTCGTATTGCAGTGTAAATCCGAAAAAATCCATCTCATTTACATCGGTTTTTGTTTCTAGAGTAAAAAGAGGTACATTTTCAGTCCTCATAAGTACTTCCATATCAACACCAGGTGAAAATACTCTTTCGCAGTACACATCCTCATCTTTGTTTAAAGCGTGGTACAATATCTGAAGACCTAGATAAGACATGCCTATTTCGTACACATCTGGAAAGGCGAAGGCAAATCTAGTTGTTTTGTCGCCTATTTGCTTTGTGCACATATTTTGCTCTTTTCCTATGTATCTTGCAGGCTTTTCTATCCTTTTCAATATACTATCAAGTTTACTTTTTACATCCATGGTTCTTCCCTCTTTCTGAATACTTCTATTTTATATGAAAATTTCATCAAATGGTTTTTCTATAAAGTCTTCTAGCTTTTCTATGAGAATCCTCATTTCAAGCCTCCTTTTGTTTATGCGAGTTTCAGCCTCAAGATTTCCTTTGAACTTGTCTACCACGTAGTCCATACGTGCTTCAAGCCCCACATATTTATTTTCTATAACAGTTCTATCTCCTAAACAAACTAAATCTAACTCTTTTAAGGCTTTTGGATCTGATTGTATGCCATATGTCATATGAACTCTTACTATATCCGCCTCATCCTTATAGCCTAGCTTGTCCAAAATATCTGCCCCAACTTTTTCGTGTTTTTCAGATGTTCTGCATAGGTCGTGAACAAGAGCCGTACAATAAACCTTGTTTACATCAAAATCAGCACCTTTTCCATTCATTTCTCTGG
>CAYJKD010000414.1:0-1532 GCA_964370595.1 uncultured Lachnospiraceae bacterium | reverse complement strand
AAGAAGCAGAATGATCAGCTTGACTTTTTAATGCTTTTTCAAATCGATAAGAATCCCTAATTCTCGTAAAAATACTCATGCTTAATTCCTTCTTTCTTTTCTATTTTTTCTTGATAATTAGAGTTTAGCATACTTTTTCTTTAAAGAAAACAACAGAAAACTAAAGCTCGGTTTTGACGACCTAAACTCCAAAAAATCAATTGAAACATATGTTTCTTGTTCCTCAAAATAAATAGACCATCAAAACAGAAAAATAGAACCCTAGTATCAATCAGTTCCAATTAGGAAAGCTGATTGATACTAGGGTTTTTAAAGTTCAAGGCTAAAAATGCTTATAAATCAAAGTGATTTTCCTTATGGAATATAAAGTGTGATTTCTTTTACTTTGCCATTTCTCTGAAAAATAGCATTGCTCGTATTAAAATCAATCTCCCACTCAGGCGTTTCCATCTTTTCCTCATTATCTAATGTTATAATCATTTTCTTTTCTGAGGATTTCTTATAGCTTACAGGGATTCCACATATAGTAAATGATAGATTTCCTTCTTGATCAAATTCTTCTTCTCTCAAAAATTCATGGTCAAAGGATAGCTTTCCTTCTTTTACTTTAATTCCCAATTCGCCTCGACGCATAATCACAGACTCTTTTACCTGACCCGTCATACCTGGTTGTTCACTTTTTCCTGAATAGGAAGTGTGAGAATATGGCTCAATTGGAATTGCACCACACTCATCTGGTGTTTTTCTATAAATAAATCCTTGAAGTAATTTATTATATAGATTATAAATTTCTGTGATATCCTCGCCCTTTTCTTTTGCCCTTTGTGCAGTTTCAAGAATTGCTAATGCAAACTTGGCATTTTGATGCCAATATACACAACCAATCCCCTCAAACTTATACATCACTTCGCTTCTTCCATTGAATCTTTTATGCGCAAATTGTTTTTCATACTCTTCTTGCAATTTTTGAGTGATTTCTTGTGATAAGTTCATCTCAGCGCATTTTTTCAACAAAATTTCTTCTGTTTTTATATCCGACTCAAAGTGAAGATCATTCATAATATCCACACTAATAATTCCTTCAATTGGCTCTATTTCAATTGTTAGTCGATTCTTTTCAAAAAATCGCTTCGTTTTTTTAACGGGATAGAGTGTATGACACTTCAATGACTCACTGTAAAGATCGTTTTGGATGGAATGAACTAATTTACAAACTTCATCTGCTGATAAAAATCCACTTCCAATTGCTGCAGATTGACCTTCTAGCATCGGGCGCATTGGAGTAAATGTAAAATCTTCTTTTAACAAGTTATAGCTTACATAAGCTTCTCCGCGATTTTTAGCAATTGTAACATCTACAGCTTTTTTTGCTAAACGTATCCACTGCAGTAACTCTTTCCCTTGAATTGCTACTTCGTTTCCTAATCCAGATTCATAATATCTCTTTCTATAATCAGAAAAATCTTTTCCCATCCGATCTAATAATGCCTTTTCATTTCCTTCAAAATTATCTTCATAGGTCTCTAATGCCT
>CAYJKD010000413.1:0-1540 GCA_964370595.1 uncultured Lachnospiraceae bacterium | reverse complement strand
TTAAGACGTTATCCCATAAACTCCAATAAGAAAGTCGTGCATAACAAGCCACAAACTCTCACCTGGAATAATCACTAAAAAACCAAGCAAAAGCCCAACTGCAAATAACACAATTGCTTTCACCTGTTTTTTCTTTTTACTAGCCTCTTTGTTTGCAGCTCTTGTCTCTGCTGCTTTTTTACCTCTACTCCCCTTGACAGCCAATCTATCCACTCCTTTAAATATCGATAATATATGAAATCTATATTTTTAATTTTTAGTCTGTTAAAACCATTTTAACATATTTATTTTACCATTTTTGAGAAGAAAAGTCCACAACAGCAAAAGAAAAACAGCCGGCTTATTCCATCGACTGTTTTAAACTAATTTTCGAAACTTATATATTTCTGTTACTTGTTGCGTATGCGAAATAAACGGTGAGATAAAAACATTTGACAAAGCTCTAATTAAAATACCTAAAGATTAGTAAATGATAAGAGCTATTAATCTTGTGTTCACGAAAATTTTCGGTATTCGACAAGTTGTAACAGATAATATCTTCCAGTTAAATTTCATTTTCCCCTCTCAAAGCTAATTTCAAATCTCCATTATCAGATATAATTATATTTGAAATATGAGTGGGTCTATTAAACGATGCTAAAATAAATCGGAATTAATAAATCTAATCTAGAAATTTATCTCCTATTCTGTAATTTAAAAAATCCTTTGGATTTGTTGAGAAAATGGCTTTTATTTTTCCATCACAAACTGTTAGTTTGCCACTTTGCAAACTCATATCCTGTATATTTATAGCTTTACTATTACTTTCATCTTCACTGAAAAAACAACTATTTGAAACAAGGGTGTGGATAATCAATCTACTCCACCTCCTTTATAGTCCTACTTTTCCTCTTTTGTGCTCTCTTATCCTTTTCAACTAGCTCATAGAGTTTTGCAATCGCTTCTTTTAATCCACCTAAATCGTCTATTAATCCCTCGTTAACCGCGGTATCACCAGACAAAACTGTCCCAACATCCATTGCGAGTTCACCTGTTTTTAACATAAACTTCGAAAACTTCCGCTCGGTAATCGAGCTATTGCTTACTACGAAGTTTACTATTCTCTGTTGAATCTTTTCAAATTACTCAAAACTTTGTGGAACACCTAATATTACCCCCGACATCCGAACAGGGTGCACTGTCATGGTTGCAGATGGAACTATAAATCTGTGCTTTGCACTGACAGCAAGCGGAACTCCAATCGAATGCCCCCCACCGAGAACAAGTGAAACAGTTGGCTTTTTCATTGTTGATATAAGCTCTGCAATCGCAAGCCCAGCTTCAACGTCTCCGCCTACGGTATTTAGCAGTATCAAAAGACCATCAATCTCTTTATCCTCTTCAATTGCAACAAGAGCTGGTAAAACATGCTCATACTTTGTTGTTTTGTTCTGACTTGGCAATGTATAGGGTCCTTCTATCTGCCGTATAATTGTCAAGCAATGGATCACCCTATCCCCATTAACACTCGTCACAGAACTCATTTCTGTTATCTCTTGCT
>CAYJKD010000412.1:0-1550 GCA_964370595.1 uncultured Lachnospiraceae bacterium | reverse complement strand
ATATTGCATTTAGAATTCCTTTTACAGTATTTTTGATACGTGCCTATTTTTTAAGTATTCCAAAAGAATTGGAAGAAGCAGCATATGTAGATGGTTATAATAGCTTACAGGTGTTTACAAAAATTATAGTACCATTAAGTAAGCCAGTTTTAGCATCATGTACAATTGTAAATTTGAATTTTATTTGGAATGAATTTTTATTTGCAAATGTTTTTCTAGAAGATAGGGATTTAATGACAATTCCTATTGGACTTATGACATTTAAAGGAGATATGATGTCTGATTATACAGTTTTATTAGCTGGAATAACCATTGCATCAATACCAATGATAATTGTGTTTTTCTGCATGCAGCGCCAATTTATTGCTGGTTTGTCTGCAGGTGCAGTTAAGGGTTAGTAAATGTGTATTTTTTGAAATTATTGGAATGTGAATTGGAGGAAAAAATGAAAGAATTAAAGAAAATTATTACGAGTATTAAAGAAAAACAAAAAAATATCAAAAGTGTATATTTGGTAGGATGTGGAGCTTCAAAAGCCGATTTGTATCCTGCAAAGTACTTTTTAGATGGAAAAGCAAAAAACATTCGTGCATGTTTATATACATCAAATGAATTTAATTATGCTACACCAACATCAATTGATGATACTTGTATCGTGATTACGTGCTCATTAAGTGGTGAAACTCCAGAAACAGCAAAGGCAACAACAGTAGCAAAAGAACATGGTGCCCATACGATTGCTGTGACACATGGTCCAAATAGTGCGATTACAAAGGATGCAGATTACACAGTAGAATTTAATTGGGGGAGCGAACCAGCGACAAAACTAGATAAAATGACAAAGGTACTAATGTTAGCTGTGGAGGTGCTTGATCAGTATGAAGGGTATAATGATTATGAGTCTATGGTGCAGGGAATCGAGAAATTACCAAACTTGATAAATTCTGCTGCGAATAGTGTAAGAAAAGATGCAAAAATATTTGCAGAAAGATACAAAGATGTACCTGTTATTTATGTTATGAGTTCAGGTGCAACTCATGAAGTAGCATATTCATTTTCCATTTGCTTAATGATGGAAATGCAATGGATTAATTCAGGTTCATTCCATGATGGAGAGTTCTTCCACGGTCCATTTGAAATCGTAGATAAAGATGTACCGTTCTTACTTCTTATGAATGATGGGCGAACACGTCCTATGGATTCTAGAGCTTTGGATTTTCTACAAAGATTCGATGCACAAACCACTGTTGTTGATGCAAAAGATCATGGATTAGCAACGATTGCATCAAAAGAAATAATTGATTATCTGAATCCAATGCTAATTACAGGGATTATTCGTGTATATGCAGAAGAATTGTCGTATATTCGAAGCCATCCACTGACAAAAAGAAGATATATGTGGAAATTAGAATATTAATATTCTAAGATATGTATAATGATAGAGGGTATATTTAAAAACAAGGAAAAAACTAGTGATTGTACTAGTTTTTTCCTTGTTTTAATGATATTTTATTTTTCAATAATTACAATAAAAAAATATACCCCCATAG
>CAYJKD010000411.1:0-1554 GCA_964370595.1 uncultured Lachnospiraceae bacterium | reverse complement strand
GACGAAAGGAGGCGGAAGTCTTGGAACGATTGATAGGATTTGACCCACAATTACTGCATGATGCAGTGCTTATGGGAATCAATATCTTTATTTTATTCGCAGTTCTATCCTACTTACTTTTCAATCCAATACGTGATGTATTAGATAAGAGAAGAAATAAAATAGTAGGTGATATGGCAAAGGCAGCAGAGGACAAGGAATCAGCAGAAGCACTTAAAGTTCAATATGAGGCCAAACTTGCTGAAGTGAATAAAGAGGCAGAAGATATTTTAGAGGCAGCACGTCGCAAGGCAAAAATGCGAGAAGCAGAAATCATCGAAGAAGCGAAAACAGAAGCAAATCGTGTGATGGAACGTGCGAGTCGTGAAATCGAATTAGAGAAGAAACAAGCAGTTGAAAATATGAAACAAGAGATTGTGGATATCGCAGCGATGATGGCTAATAAGGCGGTTGGTAATTCCATGAATATCTCTATTCAAGATGCATTGATTGAAGAAACATTAAAAGATATGGGGGCAAGCACATGGCAAAGTTAGTTTCAAAAGTGTATGGCGATGCATTGTTTGAAGCTGCCATTGAAAGCGGTCAGGTGGATACTCTGCTAGAGGAAACCAGCGCATTAATCCCTATTTTCAAGGAGAATTCTCAGTTAGAGGGATTGCTTAATAATCCTCAAATTCTTAAAAGGGAGCGATTAACCATATTGGAAGAGATTTTCTCGAAACAAGTCTCCAAAGAATTGATGAGCTTCTTAACAATCATTGTGGATAAAGATAGGCAAAAAGAAATGATTCCTATTCTTGAATATTTTGTTCAACGAATTAAGGAATATAAAAAAATCGGAGTTGCTTTGGTAAGCAGTGCCGTGGAACTAAAACCACAACAAAAGTCAGATCTAGAAAAAAAATTACTAGAGACAACTTCTTATGTGGTATTTGAGATGGAATATCTCATTGATCCAACCTTAGTTGGCGGTTTAGTAATAAGAATTGGAGATCGAGTAATTGATAGCAGTGTGAAAACTCGTCTTTACAATCTAAAACGTGAACTTGCAAAACTACAATTAGCGTAGTCATTATAAGAAAGGCTATTATACAGTCAGAAAGGGAAACAGCAATATGAATTTGAGACCAGAAGAAATCAGCTCGGTTATTAAAGAGCAGATTAATAAATATTCTACAAAGTTAGAAGTCTCTGATGTTGGGACTGTTATCACAGTGGCTGACGGTATCGCGCGTATCCATGGTTTGGAAAATGCTATGCAAGGGGAATTACTTGAATTTCCAGGAGAGATCTATGGCATGGTATTAAACCTAGAAGAAGATAACGTCGGTGTAACCTTATTGGGAGACCACAGAAACATCAGCGAAGGTGATATTGTAAAAACTACAGGACGTGTAGTTGAAGTACCAGTAGGAGATGCTCTTACAGGACGTGTTGTAAATGCACTGGGACAGCCAATTGATGGAAAAGGACCACTAGATACAAATACATTCCGTCGTATTGAGCGTGTAGCACATGGGGTTATTGAAAGAAAGTCAGTTGATACTCCAT
>CAYJKD010000410.1:0-1557 GCA_964370595.1 uncultured Lachnospiraceae bacterium | reverse complement strand
GGGCAAAACGGACACCAATCCTTTGGCATTTGCCGCCTTGCTTGTCTGTGAGATGCTATCATAACCCAATCATTAGTTAAGGGATTAAATCTTATTTCTGCCATTTGAATTTCTCCTTTTATATATTTTCTAAAACTTTAATTGAACCGTAATTTCTAATCGAAAGAATATAACAAGAGCCTTTTCCAAAAACATTTTCTATATTTTTTTTAAATTCATCTAGTATATTTTTATCAACAAAGCATTGAATTGTTCCTGCAAATCCACCACCTTGTAATCTCCAAGCTCCTTTTTTATTTTGCAAAAATTCTTGTGCAATACATAAAGCAAGGCTTACTGGTTGATATTTAGTATCAGTAGTTGTATATGCATTTTGATTATATTCAAAAGAAGAGTGTCCACCCTCAATAATTTTATTTAAAAATGCATCAACATCATTATTTTCTATAAATCTTCTTAATTCAATTGCTCTATCACATTCCATAAAATAGTGAATAGCCCTTAAAACAGCTCTATCACCAACTTTTAATCTTACACTAGGAATATTATTTAAAAATTCTTCTTTATTCACTTCTCGTAAAGCTTTTTTATCAAAAAATTCTGCAACTTCGCACATTTCATTTTTAATTGCAGCATAATCAGGAGTTAAATCTGCGTGTGAGCCTCCTGAATTGATAACACATAAGGCTAAGTTGTATTTATTTAAATCAAATTCAACCTTGCTAACTATTGGATTTTGATTATCTTTAAAATCAATAGTCATTAAACTACCAACGCTACAAGCTGTTTGATCCATTAGTCCACTCGGTTTATTAAAATAAACATTTTCAGCATACTGACCAATTTGTGCAATTTCAACTGGAGTGAATTTATTTTGATTATATTCGTGATTGAAAATCGTGCCAATTGCAACTTCAAATGCTGCTGAAGATGATAATCCACTGCCTTGTAACACATCGCTGGTTAAATAAGCTGAGAATCCACCTATAATCCCACCTTTATCTTCAATTCCTTTTGCAACGCCTTTAATAAGTGAGTAGGTTGTTTCAAATTCTTGTGGATTTATTTCTAAATTTTCTAAAGAAATTTCTTCCATTAAACCATAACCCTCAGAGTATATAGAGATTATATTATCATCTCTTTTTGAAACTACACTAACAATATCCAAGTCAACAGCCGCAGCTAAAACAACGCCCAAATTATGGTCGGTATGATTTCCACCTATTTCAGTTATTCCTGGCTTTGAATATATGCTAATTTCCTATTCTTTAAAAAAATCAATATATTTTTTTAATGCATTAATATATCTTTCTTGCTGTTTTTTCAGCTTACTTGCCCCATACAATTTATTGAATGTATTGCTATAATCGCCATTTAAAATTCTTTCTATCAACAAAGTATTCTTCATCTCATTACTCCTTTTGGATATAATTAGTTTATTTACACAAAATAATTATATCATTTTTGATTATAATTTTATATGGATTTTTGTTGATTTTTTAGATAAATTATTTTATTATTATTTATGGCGAAATTAAATGCAACGTATATTTTATT
>CAYJKD010000409.1:0-1567 GCA_964370595.1 uncultured Lachnospiraceae bacterium | reverse complement strand
CTGTATTTGATGCAGAAACCGATACTACAGGTATGTCAGAGGTTTTTATCACTGCTTTCAAGGAAAAGTATGGAGAAGAAGCGGTGCCTGAAAGCGCAACTGCACTGGGGTTTGACGCATATATATTGGCTATAGATGCCATACAAACAGCAGGTATTCACACAAGCGGAGAGCTTATAAGGGTGGCTCTAAGTGACGTAATAGAATTTCAAGGAGCATCGGGAACCATAACTTTTGATATAAATGGTGACCCTATGAAGTCTGTGGTTGTTAAAAATGTAGAAAATGGTGAAGCTACAGCAGTATATACTATGGAACCTCAAATCGTCCATTTTGGAACATCTGACACGGTTGAACTTCCTGGGGAAGAAGCAAATGGCGAAGCTGGTGCAGAGGAAACCGCAAGTGAGGTAGAAAACCCTCCAAATCAGGTTGTACTAGAGTAAAAGGGTATCGCCCGTTTAAAAAGTAGTAAAACAGTAACATAAAACAAACAATTGTATAAATATTAGCGTAAAAAGATATAGTAAAACTCTTAAAATTGTGTTACAATGTCTTTGAACAAATAAAGTATTACAGTAAGAAGCTTTAAAAAAGTTTCACTACAATGGAAGATAAGTGTGAAAATAGATTTTCACATGGGAAGGATTAAATGATATGGAAGAGAAAATCGTAGCCGCTTTAGGCGAAATAAGACCGTTTTTACAAAGAGATGGCGGAGATATTGAATTTGTAGAGTATACAGAGGACAAGGTGGTGAAAGTGAGACTTAAAGGCCACTGCGCAGGTTGTCCAGGAGCAACTATGACGCTTAAAGGTGTGGTAGAAAGACTTCTTAAGGAAGCATACCCTGAAATTTCTCACGTTGAAAATGTTCAATAGAAAACAAAAAAAGTTATTGGATAACAAATCTAAGAGTTTGGATTTTAAGTCTATGGATGGAAACTCTCTGAATGAAAATGGAAGAGTAAAAAAGATGAAACCAATAAAATCAACCATTGCAGTGATATGTGTAACATGCGTATCGCTGCTTTTTGGCGCATGCGAAAGTAATAAGCAAGTTGAAATCACACAAGATACAATCCAGAAGATAGAAGCTTTTGCAAAGGTGATACAGATTCAGCAGGAATTTATATCACTTCCTGAGACTATAAGGATCACTGCTGTAGGAGACGTGATGGCTCACGCACCTCAAATATCTGCAGCTTATGAAGCGGATACAGGAACATATGATTTTACAAATGTGTTTATACATGTGAAAGATAGTATTTCTGAGGCAGATTTAGCGCTTTGCAATCTTGAGACTACATTTGCCGGTGAGCCATACACAGGGTACCCTGTGTTTTCAGCTCCTGATGCTTTAGGATTGGCTCTTAAAGATGCAGGGTTTGACGTAGCTATTACGGCCAACAATCATATGACGGACAAGGGTACAAACGGAGTTTTGAGAACTATTGAGGTTTTAGAAGACCAAGGATTTGACGTGGTTGGAAGCCAAAGCAGTAGTGGTGAGCCAGTATATATTATTGTTGATGTAAACGGGATAAATGTAGGTGTGGTAGCATAT
>CAYJKD010000408.1:0-1580 GCA_964370595.1 uncultured Lachnospiraceae bacterium | reverse complement strand
ATGGCTAAAGGTGCATTTACATATGCCATCTTAGAAGAACAAGGCGATATAAAGAATATTCCTATTTTTTCAGAGGGCAGACCTGTCTTCTCTAGTGCTTTTTTACGAGCTTCCATAGCAGCGATTTCAACAGGTGGTCTAAGAGGCAGTAAATGTTCCAGCAAATTTGGAAAACGAACTCTTATAAGTCTCACTACTGATGGACAAGCAGTGCTTATGTATGGATGATTTTCCGTATGTCTGTTTACGTAATCAATACTGGCACTTGAGACTATTTCTGCAGCAGATGCTACCTCATAAACTTCATCAAATCCGAGCCCTAAAAGGGCGGTTAGGATTATGTTTACATCTGTGATATTGTTAAATTGTGCATAAAGTGATGGTGCAGGAAGTACTATGTTGTATTCAAAGTTTTTTATATCTTCTATAGTATCACTTTTTGCTTTTTTTGCGTGGTTTTGACATGTTCTTATGCACTCGCCACAATCGATGCAAAACTCTTTTATGATAGAGGCTTTGCCATGCCTTACTCTAATAGCTTCAGTGGGGCACCTTTTAATACAGTTTATACAACCTGTACACAAATCCTCCTGAAGATATACCGAATGAAAAAATTTATCCATATACAATAATTCCTTTCTGAGTTTTCGTGCTCCCGAAGGGAGTTTTCTGTTGAAATGTATGGCAGAAAAGAAAACTCCAGTGTGAAAATCTTATTTTCACATAGTTCCTTTCTGATGTTTTGATTTTAGCAAAACTCGAACAGCTCCATGTATGGAGGTGCAATTTTTTACGCACTAACCCAGTTTTATGGTTATGTACAAAGTAGTACCTACTCCAATTTCTGTTTCGATTTTCAAATCATCGGAGCATTTTTTTATATTTGGTAGTCCCATACCTGCTCCGAAGCCTAAGGCACGGGCAGCATCAGAAGCAGTTGAAAATCCAGCTTGCATAGCTTTTTCCACATCTGCTATTCCAGGACCTACGTCGGCTAAGGCCATGAGAATTTCCGTAGGCGTGATATCTACTGTTATTTCACCGCCTTTGGCATGAATAACCATATTTATTTCACCTTCATATATGGCTATGGCTACTTTACGTATGACTTCAGGGGGCACACCTAAATTTTTAAGTGTATGTTTCACGTTGCTACTAGCTTCTCCTGCTCTTGTGAAATCATCAGCCACAACCTCATATTTTAAATTTAAAACACTATTTTCTACTGACATACTATCAAATCCTTTCCTTTTAAACTTCAACTCTTGAGCCTACGCCATTAGAGTAAAGTATGCCACAACTATTGTACATATTTATATCTGTAGATAGCAAGCATACATTTTTTTCTTTGGCCATGGCTAGGAAATTTTCATCAGGAGTTTTTCCTCTAACAAGCACTACACAATGAATATCTAACATTTCCGCAGTACGAATAACTTGTGGATTGCAAAGCCCTGTAAGTAAAAGGTTTTGGTTTGTGATAAGAGCAAGTACGTCACTCATCAAATCTGAAGCAAAAGCTTCATTTATGTCTGTGTCTAAAAACTCCTCACCGCATAATAGTGTTGCATTTAGTAGCA
>CAYJKD010000407.1:0-1587 GCA_964370595.1 uncultured Lachnospiraceae bacterium | reverse complement strand
TTATAAATGATTTTATATCACGAGTTTTGTCGGCAAGGCGAACAGTTACATCTTTTTCTTCGACTTCGGGAGTTAGTTCGTCCTGCAAGCCATAAATGTCGATGAAAATTCGATTTAGTTCTTCTTCATTGGATTTAAGCTGGTTAAACCTATCGATACACTGTGTTTCCCAGTTTACAAAAGCAGTTTTTATATCATTAGCATTTACTAATGGGTGTCGCACAAAGTCCCACGAAGTTTCAAAACTATCCCAATCAGTTTTTGAAAAATTGATACAACATTTGCTTAGCATATCTATATAAGGAATTTTGCTTTCATTTATAATTAAAGGAATATTTTTCAAATCTCCAACTTGATAATTAACTGTTGGATTTAACATAGCTAAATAAGAATTAGATACCTTACTAAGCATAAAGCTTAAGATGTAATGCAAATGCTTTTTGTTTGTAAATACTGAAGACCCTGCTACATCAAAAATAAATCCATGTGGCGAATATCTTACTCCGAGATTTGTAAAGCCTATAAACGTATAGGTAATTCCTTCATTAAAGTAAAATTGTATATTCTTTATGGTTCTTGTTTCGCTTTTGTACAATTTTTTGGCGTATTCTCTCACTTCGTAGCCGTTCAATTTCCAATTTATTAGGTATTCATTATTTCCATACCATCTCCTATAACTGCCTCCTTTGTTATATGGAAACCATTTTTCTTGATAATTATTGCAATCTTCTATACTTTTACAATATAACTGTATATTGTTTTGTTCAACCTCAAACCAAAAACGCAAAAATCTATTATTATCACAAGTTGCCATTCCTTGTCTAGGTTTAGCGACATCTCCAAGCAAATCTGCTCGTAAATAGTTTTCAATAGAGTTCTTACTTGCCCAATATGAAATTGAACGACTTGGTAGTAATTCAAACTCTGACTGATAAGAACTATACCAATTATTTTTATCAAAAAAAGCATTATGTTTTTCATGTCTTTTGCCATAGCAGTATTCTGCTAATCTTACAGAAGTAAAGCAGTAGTTTTGAATATTCGATTTTCTTGATACCCATGCTACAATGGGTAGATGCCCAATTTTTCCTTCAAAAAGCTCAGTTCCAAAATCAATTAAAGATAGGAAATTACTGTTATTTAGCATTAAATTCCTAAATTCCTCAAAACTCTTTAAAAACATCCATGAAATAGTTGTAACAAAAGATATAAACCCATTTGTCTTCAATTTATTTTCTAACATAGATTTATACATAACCATAGACAAATCTTGTTTTGCAATAGAATGATATTTACTAACGAAGTCAGCTAGATTTGAAGAATAGCGTGCAGCTCCTAAATATGGTGGGTTAGTTATTATAACATCATACTTTTGGTATAATATTCGTCTAAAATTCCAAGCATTTAGAGTTTCATCGTAATTAATAGCATCAAATGATAATTGACCTGTACTTTCTTTTGGCTTCTCTTCAAGTGTTTCTACTTCTAAAAGCGAACCATATTCCTTACCATCTACATAACCTTTAGGCGAATAGACCTGTGGTGATAGTTCTCTTGTTAAAAATCTTCTGTCGCTTGCCCTTGCTT
>CAYJKD010000406.1:407-1589 GCA_964370595.1 uncultured Lachnospiraceae bacterium | reverse complement strand
AACCAATAGCAGCAACAGGTGGTACTTTCGTTAATGTTGTAGAAAGGCAAAATAAAAACTTGCATGGGCATATTGAAAAAAATTTATTTTTTACAGGTGATGAACAATCACTAAGGATGATGACATCAACATTACTTGAAAACGCATTGAAATATTCTGTAGAAAAAAGTGAAATTGTTGTTTCATTATATAAGAAAAACAATAAAATTTTTCTTGATGTGCCTAACGAAGCGCAAGGACTTAAAAAAGAAAATTATGATATGTGGTTTGAACGGTTTTATCGAGGGGATACGTCTAGAAATAGCAAGAATGGTGGTTTTGGAATAGGTCTATCTATTGCAAAAGCAGCAGTACTGTTTAATGGCGGAACGATTAGTGCAAAAAGTGAGGATGGAAGAAAAGTTACAGTAAAAGTAAGATTATAATCTAAGGAGGAGTATAGTGTACAGTAAGAAAAAAAACTTTTATGAAAATTATTATCCTAACATCATACAAGCCCAAGAAATGACGATCAAGAAACTATTTGCAATCAAAGAAGAAGATGATGTCATAGAACATATTTATACGAGAATTAAAAGTGCTGAAAGTACGAAACAAAAATTAAGCAAGCTAAATTTTGAGGTGTCTGCTATTTCATCGATAACTAAGATTACAGATGTCGTAGGAATACGCGTTATCTGTAAATTTATTGATGACATCGACGTAATCATAGATAAAATCACAAAAAATAGTTTCTTTAAGGTGTTAGCTAGAAGAGATTATATTAACTCTCCTAAGCCAAATGGATATCGAAGTTATCACATTATTGTAGAAGTATCAACGGATGATCAAATTAAAGTTCCAGTTGAAATACAAATTAGAACGATTTCACAAGATGCTTGGGCTAGTTTAGAACATAAAATGAAATATAAGCATGAAATCAAAGAAAAAAAAGTAATTGAACAAGAATTAAAAAGATGTGCAGATGAGCTTGCAGCAACTGATATGAGTATGCAAACCATCAAAGACTTGATTGAAGGAAAATTAGGGTGATGTTGTGTCACCTTTTTAATTTAAAAAAGCGTTCAAGATTTATTTTGAACGCTTTCTGAATTAAGAAAATCATTAAGTTTTCGATGAATAATTGAAACAGGAAATCCCATGATAGAGAAGAAATCTCCATGTATTTCTTTAACGAATAAC
>CAYJKD010000406.1:0-397 GCA_964370595.1 uncultured Lachnospiraceae bacterium | reverse complement strand
AAGAACCAGCTTTATCCATCGGTTCATTTGTATCAATATAGTCGTCGATTTCTCTTTCTGATAATTCATAAACAACAACATCACTGCTATGATAAAACGTCTCACATTGATTATTGGATAATAAGCAAACACCAGTGATTACCTGATGAGTAGTCCCACTAAGGGTTTTTAACATATCTTTTGCGTTTTGCCTATCAATTGGTTTTCCTAATGCTTGATTGTTATGGACAACAAGCGTATCGGCACCAATAACAACACTATCTGGGTGAAAGTCAAGGACAGCTTGTGCTTTTTGCTGTGCCAACCGCATGATTTCGGTTTCAATTTTTAAATCAGGATTTATTGTTTCATGATCATCTGCACTATGTATTTCAAATGGAATATTTAAACATTCCAT
>CAYJKD010000405.1:0-1589 GCA_964370595.1 uncultured Lachnospiraceae bacterium | reverse complement strand
TCAAGTGGAGTGTGCTTTGCAGAAGTTGAAGTGGATATCCCACTAGGTCTCATTGAAGTAATCAATGTAATCAATGTACATGATAGTGGTGTATTAATCAATCCACAATTAGCAAAAGCACAAGTACATGGTGGAATGAGCATGTCATTAGGATATGGTTTAAGTGAAGAACTGCTCTATGATGCAAAAACAGCAAAACCTTTAAATAATAACCTTCTTGATTATAAACTGCCAACGGCAATGGATACACCTGATTTACAAGTTGAGTTTGTTGAGGTTAAAGACCCATCAGGACCATTTGGAAATAAATCCTTAGGGGAGCCACCTACAATTCCAGTAGCACCAGCAATTCGAAATGCAGTTTTACAAGCTACAGGTGTTGGGTTTGACTCATTACCTTTGGATCCACAAAAATTAGTGTTGAAATTTAAAGAAGTCGGATTGATTTAAGGAGGGGTTAGAATGTACGATATTGGAAAATTATATCAAGCGAAAGATATAGATGACGCAATACAAGCACTCCATAATGATCCGCAAGCAGTTGTGATCTGTGGTGGAAGTGATGTATTGATTAAAATTCGTGAAGGGAAACTTGCTGGAGCATCTCTAGTGAGTATTCAAAATCTAAATGAGATAAAAGAAATTAAAATGCTAGAAAATGAAACAATTTCTATTGGACCTGGATGTACATTTCATGAAGTTACCAACCATGAACTTATTAAAAAGTATGTTCCGTTTTTAGGTGAAGCAGTAGATCAAGCAGGAGGTCCTCAGCTTCGTAATATTGGAACAATTGGAGGAAATGTTTGTAATGCAGCAACCAGCGGAGATAGTGGTGCAAGTTTATTCTTATTGAATGCTAAGCTTGTATTAAAGGGATTTGAAGGAACAAGAATTGTTCCAATTGAAGAGTTTTATGTTGGACCAGGTAAAACCAGCAGAAAACATGATGAAATACTAGTTGAAATATTAATCGAAAAAGATAGTTACTATGATTTCTTTGGAC
Organism: uncultured Lachnospiraceae bacterium; assembly: GCA_964370595.1. Classification (GTDB taxonomy): domain Bacteria; phylum Bacillota; class Clostridia; order Lachnospirales; family Lachnospiraceae; genus Brotaphodocola. The sequence continues at coordinate 583 of CAYJKD010000405.1, read as the reverse complement.
ACTATATCAAATATGGAAAAAGAAAATCAATGGAAATTGCCACATTAGGATGTGCATGTGGTGTAAAACTATCAGAAGATGGAACGCAAATAAAAGAAATGAGATTAGCCTATGGCGTTGCAGCACCAACTCCAATCAGATGTACTCAAATTGAGCAAAATGTAGTAGGGAAAGCGATTACGGATGAATTATACGAAATGGTTGGTAAAGGTGCGCTAGATGAGGTAAATCCAAGAAGTAGTTGGCGTGCGTCGAAAGAGTTTCGTCTCCAGCTAGTAGAAGAGTTATCTAAGCGAGCATTAAAGCAAGCAATTTTATTAGCGAAAGGGGAATAATCATGCTTAAGATTATTAATATGAAGGTAAATGGCAAAGAAGTAGAAATTGCAGTAGATGACAGAGAATCTCTACTTGATACATTAAGGGATCGATTAGGATTGTCTAGTGTAAAAAAAGGATGCGAAGTTGGCGAATGTGGTGCCTGTACCGTATTGATTGACGGAAAAGCAACTGATAGCTGTATTTATTTATCTACTTGGGCAGAAGGAAAAACCATCCTGACAGTGGAAGGTATAAAAGGACCA
>CAYJKD010000404.1:465-1591 GCA_964370595.1 uncultured Lachnospiraceae bacterium | reverse complement strand
CTTATTTTGCAAAAAATAAAGACGATAAACATATTCTTTGGATTTCACGTTTTGCTACTATACTTATCTGTATTGGTGGTGTTTTATTAGCACAAGTTATGGAAAACCTCATTGATATCATCTATGTAGGCGGCCTTTTCTATAGTGCTGCGGTTTTCTTCCCTCTTATGATGGGCGTATATTGGAAAAGAGGCAATGGCACAGGTGCTTTAGTTGGTATTCTTCTTGGCCTTGCTGTTGGTGTTATTGTAGAATTTGCACTTGGTGGCAAGTTCTTAGGTATTCCATCAAATATGCTTGCCGCAGGTGCAAGTATTCTAGGCTTAGTCCTTGGTTCTCTTTTCACAGCACCGCCTAGCCAAGATAAATTAAAATGCCTTGATATAAAAGAATAATAATTCAAAAATAGTATATAAAGAAGCTTCTGTAAAAGGAAGCTTCTTTATTTTAAGATAGCTATAAAATTTTTAAAGAATCTATTTTCAATTCGACTTTTACAAATATTAGAGTTATAGTCAGCAAATAAAAAAGAAAGAGAGAAAATCTACATTTCATGAAAAGAATAGGAAAAAAATTTCACACACAACCCTTTATTCTTAATTTAGAAAAATTTGAAAAACTTTATGCTTTTCTTATGTCCTATGCTGATTCATGCTTTATTGAAATATTAAATATCACTGACAAAGAAAAAGAAATCAGAGAATTTAATAACTTAGACGAATTTCTTTTGTTGAAAGAAAATATCACAAGTAAAATCTATAGATTAACTCTCAAAGCCTATAAAAATAAGAAAAAAATCATTAGCTTAGAATTTATTAATCCAACTGAAAAAATCTTTCCCTTTATTGATCCCTATACCTTGAAGTCAAATTTCTCAATAGAATGTGCAGATGCAGAAAAAAATGAAGAAGAATATAAGAAATTTATTCTTGAATACTCTGAAGTCATTGAATCTTTAGTTTCTTATAAAAGAGTTTCCTATAAAATGCTCTATGCATTTATGCCTTCTTTTTTTGCTTCCGTCTTTAGCTTAGTGTCTCTTTTGCCCCTGACAAAACAAGAAGAAAGTGTATTGATTCTTTTTTTAGTATTTATAGTTATTTACCTTATATACAGCACTCTTGTA
>CAYJKD010000404.1:0-455 GCA_964370595.1 uncultured Lachnospiraceae bacterium | reverse complement strand
CATAATCCACTTATCAATTTTGACTTTGGACTTGAAAAGAAAAGAAAATTTAAAATATACTACAGCCCTATATTTTATTTTTTTAAAGACAATTCAAAATATCTACTCTTAGGATTATTTACAGCTTCAACTGTACTTTTCTTTGATAAGGCATTTGAATTATTATTAAAATAATTGAGGAATTCATTTTGCCAGACAGTATTAAAAGAGTCTATATAGAAGCGACAAGTAGATGCAATTTTGATTGTGCTATGTGTTTTCGTAATTCTTGCTTTAATGAAGAATTTATGGACATGCCTTTTGAAATTTTTGAACAAAGTTTAGCATCTATTCCAAACACCTGCACAAGTATTGTCTTTGCTGGCATGGGCGAACCAATGTTTCATCCACGCATTTTTGACATGCTTAAAGCGTGCAAAGAAAAAGACTTTCAAGTTGAGATTGTCACAAATGGC
>CAYJKD010000403.1:0-1612 GCA_964370595.1 uncultured Lachnospiraceae bacterium | reverse complement strand
ATCAATTAAATTTCCTGCCACTGTGCAAATACTCACGCCATAGGCAACTATCACATGAAAATCAATTACTAGTTTTCCATCTTTTTCTAAAACAGTAATTCCATGTGTCAAATAATCTTTTTTTAATAATTTTACAAATCCATCTTTTACGCTTACTGATGCCATTCCAACAATGCCAAAACATTCTAGTGCTTGTAATCCTGCGTATTGTGCGATTACTTCTTTATTGATCTGTATCTCGCCTAGTTTATTATTAATGTGACCTTTCATAAAAATCCCTCCACTTAAAATATTTCTTCATCAGGTGCATATAGGGTATCTCTATCTAACCTATCTATTATACCATAGGTATATCTTAGTGTCCATTGTTATCTTTTTTATGATTTTACAATAAAAACCTTGCAAAAATTCCATCTTTCTGTTATCATACATTAGTATGGTTTTAAGTAAGCCAAGTTACGGTTAAGGAGGTGCTATCATGGCTAAATGTGCAATCTGTGAAAAGGCTGCTCACTTCGGAAATAATGTGAGCCATTCCCATAGAAGATCCAATGCAATTTGGAAAGCAAACGTTAAATCTGTTAAAGTAAAAGTTAACGGAGGCGCTAAGAAGATGTATGTGTGTACTTCTTGTCTACGTTCAGGATTAGTAGAGAGAGCATAATTACACGTTGTAAATAAAAAGAGTGATCGCAAAACGCTGATCACTCTTTTTATTTTTCTTTTTAAACATCAATCACTTCATTTTTTCCATCGGTTACATCTTTTGTTGCTTTTGCTACCGCTTCTGTTGTATTCGTTTCTTCGTTTTTCGAAGTAAATTTATTAACAAAATCAGGTATCATATCTAATATTTTCGTAACTGCATCTTGGTTTTTCACATTTACAAGCTTAGTTCCTCCGTTTTGAATGACCAAAACTGCACTCGGACTCATTTTAGCACTCATTCCACCCCCGCCTTTAATCTTAGCATTCTCGGAAAATGATCCTGCTCCCATTCCACAAGTCACATCGATTAACGGTAAAATAATTGCATCATCTACCTTAACTGCCTCTCCTACTACTGTTTTCGTAGTTACAAATTGGTCCATTCCTTTTAAAATTGATTCTACTGTTTCTGCGAAATGATTTTCTGCCATATCTTCCTCCTATGCTTGAATTAATTTGATAATTCTCTTAAAGTTTTCATCTCTCCATGTTACATATGCAATCCAAAGAACAGTGGCTATACGAACCCTTCCTACCATTACCCCTTCCGCTTTCATTATAGGTTCTTCAAAAACTGGAATAATTATTAACTCCTTGGGTATCAATGCATATCCCATGCCTAAGTATTGCAACACTTGTCCCGTTGTATATGGGTCTTCAAATCCAATATAAATCTCCCCTTTTCCTTTATATGGAACAATATGCTTACACAATTTCCAAATCTGTTTCAATACCAACTTTAATGTTTTTTTGTTTTTTTCATCTTTTATTTCAAGTAGAATTTTATCTATTTTAACATTCCACTCGTCTTTTTTCTTTTTTAATTTTTCTATGATTTGTTTTACTTCTCTTAATTTCAAAGATATCAATTCAACAATTGTTTTCTTTTTTTCTTTTTTTCTCT
>CAYJKD010000402.1:0-1615 GCA_964370595.1 uncultured Lachnospiraceae bacterium | reverse complement strand
CTTCACTTGTTTATTTATCATAGGCGTACCTCAAAATCAAAATCACTTCGATTCTCATAGGTTCGTCTTCCTGATAATACCCTAGCATATGTTTTCTCTTTTTCCTTTTTGAATGTAATTACACTTATTTTCTCAGATTCCTTTGTCTTATCATAATCTTGTACATTCAAAAATCCATCGATCGCTTCAAGATTATGAGTTGTCATAAATATTTGTACTTGAAACTGCAATGCTGCCTTTGTAATGAACGAAAAAATATCGTAATAATACTTTGAATGCATTGCAGTTTCTATTTCATCAATCAATAGGATACCATCTTTTGATTTTGCAATGGCATTTGCAAGGGAAATCACTTTTTTTACGCCATCACCATACGTACCGATTGGCATGTTTCCATAAGTTTCATGTTTGATATACTCAAGAACTCCATTTGAATTTTCTGCCTTTAGTAATAATAGATCTTTTATTTGTGGATCAAAAAGCTTTAACACTTCTATGCAGATATCTTTATATGCATCATTTCTAATAATTTCACTAAAATTATCTTCTGTTATATGTGCAATTGGGGAGAGATAATGAATCTCTGGAAGTTCTTTGTTGTTCTTTCTATAAACTTTATAATGAGATACTCTCATATATTCGTTGAGCTCAATTTCATCTACAAACTGCCTTCCATTTATTTCAGTGACAATCCTTCCTTGAAATGCTGAAACATTGGATAGTTCTTCTAGAGAACGATTTTTATAATATAGTTTCCGCTGTGATGAATTTGAGAGATTTTTTTCTGCTGGATCAATGGATATCTTTTTTACTTCCCCACTTAACTGATACCCTGCTTCAAATTTATCAAAAACTCCTTGTGCTATTATGTTTCGTTCTGCTTTTTCCTTACAAAAAAGATTCAAGAATCCTTCAAATACAGGTGGGTAATAACTAGAAGAGAGCTTATCTCTCAAACGTGCTACATTATAGATTGAGGAGGGGGATGATAGGCACTCAAACATCATTAGCGATTCTAAAACACTAGTTTTTCCACTATTATTATCACCCACAATAATATTAATATGGCTTAATGCTTCCACGTTTAAATCAGTAATCCCTCTAAATCCATCGATACAAAAAGATTTTAAATGAATAGCCATCAGATTATCTCCTCATCTTCAAATTCGATTCGCAAGCGTTTTCCCATTGCACTGGCAAGTCGTTTTAGTACACCAATACTTGGACAATAACTCCCATTTTCAATTTTACTAATATTCGCTTGACTTACGCCTGACTTCTCTGCTAATTGTCCCTGTGTTAATTCTGCTTCGGCTCGGTAATATGCGATAAGTTCTGCAATTTCTTTTTCGATATCATATGCGAGTATTTCGCTTCTATTGTCTTCTTTTTTAATTTGCACATCTTTTAGTGCCTTATCTAAATATGCTTGTAGATCGGTCATGCTAACACCTCTTTCTAGTTCTATAGTATATCAAATACAACATATTGTCAATTGAATATATTGCATTTGATATATTCCTAGTGTTACCCTAGTTGACTTTTTCATTCATCGAATGGTTCAAATAATGTATTATAACACTGTCTACTTCTTTCAATATATTCCTGCAACGCT
>CAYJKD010000401.1:334-1623 GCA_964370595.1 uncultured Lachnospiraceae bacterium | reverse complement strand
TAAACATGGTAAAATAACATTAACAAATTTGAAAGAGGTGCAATTTATGAGCAATGTTAATAACATTTCAAGAGAAAGTTGGATTTTAGGAACGTTTCCTGAATGGGGAACTTGGTTGAATGAAGAAATTGAAGCTGAGGTAATTAAAGAAGGTACTGTAGGCATGTGGTGGTTAGGGTGTACAGGAATTTGGATTAAAACTCCACAAGACTGTAATATTACTATTGATCTATGGTGCGGAAACGGTAAAAGAACACACGGCAATGGAAAAATGGCAGTAGGACATCAAATGGCTAATATGTGCGGTGCTAGAAATATGCAACCAAATTTAAGAGCAGTTCCTTTCGTTATTGATCCATTTGCTATTAAAAAAATCGATGCTGTTTTGGCTACTCACTATCATCAAGATCATATGAGTCTTGAATATGCAGCTCATGTTATTCAAAGTGGATTGACTACTACTGATGAAAATGGAAAAGAAATTCCTGTTCCATTTATAGGTCCTAAAAAATCAGTTGAGTTGTGGCAAAAATGGGGTGTTCCTGCTGATAGATGTATCACTGTAAGACCTGGTGATACTATTAAAATTAAAGATTTAGAAATAGTAGCTCTTGATTCTTTTGATAGAACTTGTCTTGTAACTACTGATAAAACTGGTGAAGACAGAGAAGAATTAACAGGTGTTTGCCCTACTGATATGGATGATAAAGCTGTTAACTACTTAGTTAAAACACCAGGTGGAAATATCTATCACAGTGGTGACTCACACTACTCCATCTATTTTGCAAAACATGGTAAAGATTATGATATTGATGTTGCTTTCGGCTCTTTTGGAGAAAATCCAGTTGGCATGGCTGATAAAATGACTTCTATTGATATTTTAAGAATGGCAGAAGCGCTAAGATGTGAAGTTGTTATTCCAATTCACTATGATGTATGGACAAACTTTATGGCGGATGTTAATGAAATCAAAGTTCTATATGATATGAAAAAAGATAGATTAGATTATCAATTCCACCCATTCTTCTGGGAAGTTGGAGGAAAATACATTTATCCAACTGATAAAAATAAAAAAGCATATCATCACAGACGTGGTTTTGAAGATTGTTTCGAAGCTCCACAAAACATACCGTTTAGATCTTGCTTATAATAAAAGGAGGGGACTATTTTGTTAAAAGAATTCGTAGAAAAAAAGCTTTATAAATTCGCTGATAAAGCAAACAGCTGGGAAGATGCAATTCGCATGAGCTGTGAAGCTTTAGAAGCACAAGGAATTGTAGAAGCGAATT
>CAYJKD010000401.1:0-324 GCA_964370595.1 uncultured Lachnospiraceae bacterium | reverse complement strand
ATATTATTGAATGTGTAAAAAAATATGGTCCTTATATTGTTATTGCTCCTAACATTGCTCTTCCGCACTCTCAAGAGGGTGCGAAGGGTGTAAATAGAACGGCAATTAGCTTTATGAGAATTAAAGAAGCAGTAAGATTTGACCCGAAAGATCCTGACACAGACGCACAATTGTTCTTCACTTTTGCTTCTTGCAACCCTGACCAACACCATGAAAACATGCTAAAACTCTCTGAATTATTGGAAAATGAAGATTTAGTTGAAGAATTAGCAAAAGCTTCTACTCCAGAAGAACTTTTGGAAATTGAAGAAAAATATTTGTCTT
>CAYJKD010000400.1:0-1630 GCA_964370595.1 uncultured Lachnospiraceae bacterium | reverse complement strand
GTATTGTAGTTTTCTGTAAACGCTATTGAGGCGTGTCCTATTCTACAGGGTTTATAGTTTTTACAATCTGTTGTGCATTTAGCATAAATTTCACTTCTCACACGAAGTTTCATCAGGTTTTTTCTAAGTTGTTTTCTTGTGTCTATGAGTAAGTTTAAGATTTTACTTAGTTCTGATAAGTTGTATTGAGTGCCATCTTTTGGCATTGCAGTATATTTGCTAAGAATATCAGTAACTTCTCTAGGGGATAAATCAGAAACAAGTTCTGCTAAAAAATCGCCTTCATTTTCAATTTGTTGCATCTCAATTTGATATTCAAGCCCTTTTCTATTATGCTCAATTTGCTGTTGCAAGTTCGTATTGTTCGCTTCTACAGTCTTAATAAAGGCTATTAGGGTAAACGCACCAGCGAAGTACGCTCCAAAAAATGCAAACCATTCAGCATTACCAATATCTATTGGATTAATATTAATTACAAACTGTTCTGCTAAATAGTTTCCTACTTGAAGTATGACGACAGCCAAGACAGGTAAAAATACAAGTGCTATGTAAAAGATTTTTTTTGATTTTTTCAAACCCCACCTCTGTTTTGCTTTTCTACATAAAATTATTATAAGCAATTATACCCCCATAATCAAGTTTTTTGAAAAGCAAAACTAAAGGCTAGACAAAACAACATTATTATGTAAACTTTAAACTAGTGGAATGTTTAAAATCTTAAATCAATTAATCATAAAAGGAGTATGCTATGCGTGAAAGCATCTATGAACACTATGCAATTATGGAATTAAATCAGCTGGCAAGCATAATAAGCCATATTGAGGAGATACAAGAAGAAATTGACAATTACACTGCTACTGATGACGAGCAGGACGAAGAAGTTTCTAAAGGGCTATGGTGGCGTGAAGATATTTTGTAATAATGTTTTAGCTGACAACATGAAGAAAACATGAATACGATATCTTTGCACTCCACAAGAAACGATAAGCACATAATAAATTTTTATTAATCAAAATATAAAAACTCCTAAACTTAGATTCGTATCACAATTGATACTGATATCATAGAATATCGTACTTGTATTAATTTTAAGAAATTGTAAGATGAAAATGAGAATTATTTTTAGGAGAAAAATATGGTAATCGTAGGAAATTATGTGCAGTCGCACAAAGAGTCTGCAAAGCTTTTTATAGAAAATGCTGAAAACTTTGCTGTTGATAACAATCAAAAAAATCCAAAATTGTTTGGGAAAGAATTTATTGCACATTTTGATAATGGAAATTTTAGTGTATTGCACCGCTTTAATTCAAATGGGCAATCTTTGGAGTGGGAAGTATTATCAGGCGAAAACAAAGGAAAAAGTGGAAGCTGTGAATACCAAGCATTTGAAATTCGCCCAAATATTAGTATTGTAACCTTTAAACCTCGTGAGAATGAATCTACGATTATAGCTATAGATGAAAACAATGAGCTTGTTCACGGTTTCATGGGCAGATATGAAGAAGGCAACTCAGAAACAGGTATACAGCTCATTTCTTTAGCGTGTTCAATTTCTAATGAAAAGACAAACTTCCAAATAAAAAGTGCCGATTTGTCAAACATTTCATTTACGGTGAAATATGCAAATGGT
>CAYJKD010000399.1:0-1634 GCA_964370595.1 uncultured Lachnospiraceae bacterium | reverse complement strand
TGAAGGTGTTCACCTTTTTTGATTCTATATGCAATAGCACAGATCATGACAATAAAATAAATAACGATAAGTCCAACTCCAACAAAGCCTTGTGCTGAGGATTGCATTGCATTATGGATTAATTCACTCATTTTTATCTCCCATTTTCTTATTTCATAATTAGTCTTGTGTTAAAAAACGTGTCTTACCTTTACTCAAATCGTATAAAAAGTCAAGCTTAATTCCTTTTTATTTTTTACAAGAAAGATTTAAACTTTTCCCATTAAAACAATCTCTTAACAGCTATGGAGCAACATGAAAACTTCTGAAAAAAACTTTACAAAACAAATTCCACTTTTTATCCACACTCTCGATCACGAAGGCAGAGGCCTTGGGCGCGATGCCGATAATAGAGTTATTATTGTTGAAGACGCTTTACTCAACAGTGAAGTTCTTGTGCAAATCGATAAAGAGAAGAAAAATCTTGCCTTTGCTCATGTTGTAGAAGTGATAAAAAAATCTCCCTTTGAAGTAGAAGCAGATTGTGAAAGTGCAGAAATTTGTGGCGGTTGTACTTGGCAAAACTTTGATTATGCTGAACAAATTAAAGCAAAGCAAAAGATAATTAATGATGCCTTTACAAAAATTGCAAAATACGAACTTCCAAATTTCAAAATCAATCCTGCAGAAAAAAAATTTCAATACAGAAATAAAATGGAATTTACCTTTGGATTTATTGATGATTTTTCACAAGAAAAAGAGAATAAAGTCATTGGATTAAAAAAGAAAAATTCACATAATTGCATAAAAGTTAATTGCAAACTTTGTGTTCCACTTGTCAATAGAGTCATTCACAGATTAGAACAACTTTGCCTTCAAAACAATGATGAACTTCCATTTTTCTTTGTTGAAGATAAAGAAGCAGAAGGCTTCTTACGCCATGTTATAACAAGAACAAGCCAAGATAACACTTCACTACTTCTTGAAATAATAAGCTATCCAAAACCAGAATATAATCAAGCTCTCTATCAAGTTTGTAGACAACTTAAAGAAGAATTCCCACAGATCACTGGCATTGTACATTCCACAAGAAAAAATCTTCTTCCTCTTGCTTTTGGCGAAAAAGCTATAGCTCAATTTGGCTCAAAACAAATTCAAGAAAATCTCAATATAAACAATGAAAAACTTAGCCTTAACTATGGTTATCAATCATTTTTTCAGACTAACACCCTCGAATGTTCAAAACTTTATTCTTCTGCTATAAAACTTGTTGAAAAACTTAAAATAAAGAAATTTGCAGACATTTTCTGCGGCGTAGGCGGCATTGGCTTAAGCCTTGCACATAGTTTGAAAATGAAAAATATCAAAACAAAACTTGTAGGACTTGAAATCAACAAACAAGCTATTGAGTTTGCAACTAAAAATGCAGAAAAACTAGAAATTGATGCTGATTTTACTCTTTCAGACGCAAAAATCCTTTCAAAATTCCTAAAAGCAAATAAAAATTTAGATTTAATTATCCTCGCTCCTCCACGTGCTGGCATAGAAAAAGAAAGCTTACAAGCAATCGTTAAATCTAAAATAGAAAACATATTAATTATTTCATGCAATCCTGCAACCTTAGCTCGCGACTTTGCCCTTCTCAAAGAAAATTA
>CAYJKD010000398.1:0-1635 GCA_964370595.1 uncultured Lachnospiraceae bacterium | reverse complement strand
CATCATCGGTCATTTCTGCATACTTTAAAATTTCATTTGACAAATAAGCTGTCATCCGATCGGTTAGCATTATTTTTCCCCTCCAAATCCTTTTCTTTTTATTATAGCAACATATTTCGATATGTCTAGATACCACTTTCTAACACCATATAATAAAAAACTATAGCTCGCGCTTACCATCCACCCATATTTATTTCTAATCCAAGTTGCACATAGTAATCTACCGCCTCCATGGCCGCATACAGACGACTCATTTTTTCAATGGTTTGCTCGTAATACTCATCATAATGTTCCTCGCCTGTGATATATCCCGCTTCAACCTCTACTGCATATAGCGCAACCACCTCAAACATTTGCAACGATTGTAATTCCTCATCCACGTTAAAAAACACTTCTAGCTGACGCCATTGGAATGCATGATATGCCTCATGGCAAATCAGTTCTACCATAAAAAATGCATCTCTACTTTGTAAAAAATCTAAATTATCTTTTCGTAGTCACCATAATATCCTGCGGTTTCTGCCTCTAGCTGTGCAAGTGAAACCTGTAACGGATGTGGAAGCCCTAATTTTGTACACTCTATATCTGCAATGCACTGTAAAATATGTAACTTTTCCTCCTGCTCTAAGGTTTCCCAAGCCCCATCTTCTAATTGTAGCAATTCTTGCCTATGTTGCTCGATTGTATTCTTTTCGATGTGTTCTACTTCTCCAATATTTTTCATAGCACTTTCAATATGATTGGTTTCCAAAATTCCTATTGGGAACAATAAGAACAAACAACACATCACTATTTTTTGCATGCCCAGTATCCAATCTAAAGTACCTTTGTTTCGCTTCCGTATTCTTTTTGCTTGTTCTCGAAAAAAATAGATCGAATATATCAACAGCAAAAGAACAGTAATACTGATCAATACCCACACCTGTAGCAAATGTATGTCCCAAAGCAATCTCAATGTATAACATTCCAATACCGTCAATACGTTACAAATAATACTACACCAATTCCTATACCTTCTTACGCAAAGAAAAAATCCGATCAATGAGCCCACACACACAGCACCAAGCAATCCCCAATAAGAAACAATGTCTACAATCTCGACAACGTTAAATAAGAATAAATGATAATACGCAACCCAACACATCATACTTCCCATGACATGGTTTTAAAAAAACTCCATTTTTTCCTCACTATTATACTTGAACACAGTTCCCCCTCCTCTTCTACACATAGTATAACATCTGGCACATGCCAACTCTCGCAAGTGATTTTGAGACTATCTTTCTTTTGCACTCATTATGGGTATCTTATGAAGCAGGAACCCCGAAACTACTTTCAGAAATAACCACATAAAACTTATTGCCCTCTTCTAAAATCATTCGATTTGCTTTTTGCACTTCCATTGCTAACTGCAACTCTTCCCGTTGCACTGTAAGCTCTAACTGCATTTCAGCCACATCAATTTTATGGATCGCAACATGAACTTTCCCCCACTTAGCTCTCGCCTTAGCCTGTTCAAACCAATCAGCATCTGATTCTCAGTAGCGCCTCTATATAGGAACACACTCCCGTTGGCTTGCTTTTTCTTCTATTTTTGTCATCCACCCCCTTATTCTCACTCTTTGTTCAAAAGCC
>CAYJKD010000397.1:436-1660 GCA_964370595.1 uncultured Lachnospiraceae bacterium | reverse complement strand
CAACTACACAATAACTCTATATAATCATATTGATATTACTGCATTGTAAAAGGCAAGCTACACGAAAGTGTTCTTGCCTTTTTAGATGTTTTTATATTAATCATGCTTTCTTAAAACAATTTTTGTTTATTTAAAAAGAAGGACTCCCCACTATTTTAAAACAATTATAAAAGATTATGTTCTCGAATAAATCGATCATAAACCCATTCTGGAGAAACATTAATAACATGTAACAGCGCTTCTTTTAATTCTTGTTTTGTCATCTGATTAATATGATTTATAACTCGCTTTTCGACATCAGCAAGATATAAATCTACTTGATGATTATGCTCTTCTATTTCATCATAAAAAACCTGTTCCTCTTCAGGAAAAAGCGTGAAATAGGTTGCAACAATATGTTTACATATTACTTTTCTGTCTTTAGCATGAGGACAATCACATGTCGATTTTTTTGGTTGTGCAAGGTTTAAAAAATACTATAAATTGTATCACTTCCCTTAGCTTTACTTTTGTATTCCTTTTCATTTATTTTTTCGATATCATAAACTTTTTTAGCTTGATAATAACCTATACCTTTCCACACTGAAGCATTACTAGCACTTTTAATAACTCTCATAATTTCACCTCTTCATACTTTAATATTTAAAATTTTTAAACCTGTGATTTTGTATTACTTTTAACCTAATTAAATCTTCACATTGCACTTAAAACTATGTCTCTTTTATAGGAACTATTTTAGCAATTACAAGATTAACGAGCGAAAATGAAGCAGCTAAAATAAAAATATAATGAGCTCCTAAGGTTATCCATATATATCCACTAAAAAAGGAACATACAATTGCCACAATATGATCTAAACATATCCCAAATGATATGGTTGATACAAGTTCTTCTTTATTTTCAGTAATGAAATTCAAGTATACAGAACGTATAAATCCCATTTGACTCGACATACGATCAACAACAAATATACCGCAAGTAATAAGAGCAGCTATTCCAACGGTAGCATAGTTTCCTTCCACAATCATATAGGTCATATAAGCAAAAGCTAGATATACAACAATGAATGAAATAGCATCAGCATAAAGCATTTTACGAATACCAAAACGATCTAAACACCTGCCCAAAAAAGGCATGAAAAACACTCCAGCAATAGAGCTTATCAACATCAACAATGCCGTCGTTTCAGCACCACGCCCTAATATTTCAATAATAACCCAAGGT
>CAYJKD010000397.1:0-426 GCA_964370595.1 uncultured Lachnospiraceae bacterium | reverse complement strand
TGTTTTACTACATAAGCAAGCAAGAACATACTAAGGACATAAAACACTGCTGCTAAAACAAAAATCCAGCGAATTTCATGAACAAGTTGAAACCACCGCGACTGAAAACCAATCATAACAAGAATGGATGCAACTAGTGCTGCCGCTGTAACAACTCCTTTAATATTACCCAGTCCTGTACCTATTTTTTTATTATCCATGGTAGCCATTAAATTAAGTGCAATTCCATCTTGTCATGGGATAAAAATATGCGTCCCCATTGAATAAACAAACAACATTGCAGTCATGGTATAAAAACTAGGTGTAGTTAGTGCCAACAACAGCATACCTATCATTGCAAGTGATTGTGAAAATATCGCAATCTTTAAATCACCAAATCGTGATAATAAAGAAATCACAAGAATCGCCAATACCCCTGGAAGTTCA
>CAYJKD010000396.1:0-1660 GCA_964370595.1 uncultured Lachnospiraceae bacterium | reverse complement strand
AATAAAACCAATGAACCATAACTCTGACCTATTACTATAAAACTAATTATTGATGCGAAGTGGAATTCCACTTCGTATTTTCATTTAGCTAACAAATCATTACTGTTCACACGGTGTATTCATAAATGGGCAAAGATACCTGATTTTGATAAAAAACAGAGCTTGGTTGCCCATTTATTCATGTAGGGCGTTCGCCCTATATGGAAAAGATAGTAAATACAGCTTAGTAAGCAAGCTTACACGCTTACTTTACTATCTTTTCCATGCACCGTGAGCTGTAACAACAAATCAATATCCCTCAACTTATCAAAATAAATATAAATAGACAATTATTACTTATCATGCTATATTCAAAAGAAAATGCACATAATGAAAGGAGCACACATCCATGTATTGCAAACAATGTGGCTTACAGATGTCCAATGATTCTCAGTTTTGTTCCTCATGTGGAACTCCTGTCGAAAACACCTCGTCATCTCCCAACAATACCTCAACTCGAAAAAAATCAAATGGAAATAGCGGCTGTCTTATCGCTGGCTGTATTTCCACAATTGTAATTATTGTAGTTCTGGGGATTATCCTATTATTGGGTATTGGATTTTTCCTAGATGATGAATCAGATTCTTTAACCGATTCAGAGTTGACACAATCAACTACTCAGCCAGCCGAGTTTTCACAAGAAATAATCCAACCTACTGACTTACGAGAATTTTATACTACCCCAAAAGGCGATGGAACTGATATCAATACGATTTTAGTTTATCTAATCGGATCTGATTTAGAAAGTGAAGTCGGTGCTGCGTCATTGGATATCGAAGAGATGCTAGATGCAGAGATTGGAGAAAATGTTAATTTGATTCTAATGACAGGCGGGTCCTACTACTGGGAGCATCCACAAATCAGTAGTGAAACTTGTCAGTATTGGCAAATTAAAAATGGGGAATTAATTTCTCTCAATGATGATTTAGGACTTCTAGACATGGCAAGTTCTGATACTTTATCAACATTTATTACCGATGCTTCAGATGCATTTCCTTCTGATCGCTACCATTTAATTCTTTGGAATCATGGTGGAGGAACATTTAGTGGGTTTGGATATGATGAATACTACCCTGAATCATCACTTTCTTTAGATGACCTCTCTCTTGCATTCGAGCAAAGTGGAGTGACCTTTGATTTTGTTGGTTTTGATGCTTGCTTGATGGCTACAATTGAGACTGCCTATATGCTAGAGCCTTATGCTGATTATTTAGTTGCTTCTCAAGAATTAGAACCTGGAATCGGTTGGTACTATACCGATTGGTTAACTGCCCTAAACAATAATCCTTCGATGGATACTGTAGAACTTGCTACACACATTATTGATGATTTTGTAGAAACTTGTACTGATGAAATTTATAACCCTCAAGCAACATTATCTATTGTAGAATTACGCCAAATGCCTCATACCTATGAAATGTTATCGAATTATTTTGCTAATGCAAGTGACTCAATCAAAAACAACCAATATAGATCATTATCTCATGCCCGAGCAAATGCAAAAGATTTTGGAGATGGCGATTATGAACAAATTGATATTATCGATTATATCCTCCAAACGGATATCCATGGTAGCACAGAGGCAATCAATGCAGTTCGTAGTGCAGTTAAATATTACAAT
>CAYJKD010000395.1:0-1662 GCA_964370595.1 uncultured Lachnospiraceae bacterium | reverse complement strand
AGAGAATCCAACATTTGAATGCCTGTCGTATCCGATAATCCATTCATCACTTGCATAAGTGGCATCATCAATGTTTGAAACGGAATTAGCATTGTTGCAATAAGAATGCTAAAAATCAATTTACTCCAAATATTATTTTCTCTCACTAACATCCAAGCCATCATAGATGCTAATATAATAATAATTGCTATAGAAATTACCGTCATAATAATTGAATTTTTCAATGCAACTAAAAATGACATTTGTTCCATTGCATCAATATAGTATTGAAATGAAAATGTAGATGGAAGTGCCAATATATTTTCATATAATTCCGCTCTGTTTTTAAAGGAGTTGACTACAATCAAATAAATAGGAAAAAGATATAAACAGCACATAACTAACACGATTCCATTTATTAAAAAATTCTTAGCTTGCTTCATTACATCTCTACCTCCTTTTTCTTAGTAATTGATACCTGAATCAACGTTACAGTGGCCACAATAACAAAAAATGCTATTGCTTTTGCCTGACCATATCCAAAGTTCTGTAACGAAAAAATCTCATTAAATATATTCATAGCAAAAAGCTCTGTCGCATTATTAGGCCCACCTCCTGTTAATGATAGATTTACATCAAATATTTTAAAACAATTAGATAAACTCATGAATAGACAAATTGTAAATGATGGCATTAACAACGGTAATTTTATTCTAAATAACATTTGCCAAAAGTCAGCCCCATCCACTCTAGCAGCTTCTAAAGCTTCTTCAGGAATGCTTTGGATTCCTGTGATATAAATAATCATTATATAGCCAGCCATTTGCCAAGTAGCAACTACAACCATTGATAGTAACGCAAAATCAGGATCGATCAACCAGTTAAAAAATATCATCTCTAGGCCAATTACTTCGCCAATTGCAGAAAATCCGTCATTAAATATAAATCTCCATATATATCCTAAAATCAGTCCACCAATTAAATATGGCATAAACAGCATACTTCGAGCAATATTTTTAATCCTTAACTTTGCAGTAACCATCAATGCAAATGTCAAACCAAGCAAATTGATAATAAGAACTGCTGCTATCGTAAATATAATGGTATGGAGTGCACTTGCAATGAATCGTTCATCTGAAAATAAAGCTAGATAATTATCTAACCCTACAAAAGTTTTTGGATTTAGTGGCAAACCATCCCATTTTAGAAAAGAGTATCCTATACCAACTGCAAATGGGACAAGTACCACTAAAGTAAATACACTAAACATTGGAAGTATAAAAATCCAATACCAAATATTTAAGTTACCCTTCTTTTTCATTTTCTTCTCCTAACTTTAAAAATATAGAGCGACAAAATTCTATGTCGCCCTATTAAAATTAATATGTTTATTTTGCTCCCGCGTCCATAAAACCTTTTTGAATTGCATCTAATAGCTCATCTGATGTCATTTCTGATGTAAAGAATTGTTCTGCAATTGGAACCAAGTATACTTCTACAATACCTGCAGGATAGTAATTTTGTGCCCATGGTATTGTCTTTCCTTCTGAAACATATCTTGCAACTTCTTGTGACAATGGATCTAAATTACTATTTTCCATTGTAGTCACTACTGGAGTAAATCCAAATTTGTTCATCATATAATCTTCACCAGTATCGCTAGAATATAACCAATTAAGGAAT
>CAYJKD010000394.1:0-1666 GCA_964370595.1 uncultured Lachnospiraceae bacterium | reverse complement strand
TGATAAAATGGATAATTTTCATCCATGGCATACTCACTGTAGGTACTTTCATTTCCCAGTGACCAAAACAGCACACTTGAATGATTTTTATCACGTTCTACCATACTAATCGTTCTGTCTAATATTAAAGGTGCATAAATTGGATTATTACTTGGCACATTAAGCTCATTTTCTCCTATATGAGTTTCAATGTTCGCTTCATCTACAATATACAACCCTATCTCATCGGCAATGTCATATGTAATTGTTTGATTTGGGTAATGGGACATTCTAAAAGCATTGATATTATATGCCTTCATTAATGTTAAATCGGTGATAATATCTTCTTTATTTATTGCTCGTCCATCAACTAAATCAGTTTCATGACGATTCACACCCTTCAAAAATAATGGATTTCCATTTAACAGCACTTGACTATAACCATCATCTGTCTGTGAAAGTTCTATTTCCCTAAATCCTATCCTTTGACACATTGTTTCGACGGTATTTCCTTGTTCATCTATCAATTCAATGGTCAAACGATATAAATTTGGTTTTTCTGCACTCCATAAAAGGACTGATTCCACTTCAAAGTCCACTTCAAAAAGTTTGCTATCAATAATTTCATCTACATTCACACTTTTTTCTTGTATCACTTTAGTATTTTCAGGTTGGTTATATAAATTTACCTTTAGTTGATATCCATTTTGAATTTCATCACTTAAATTTCTAATATCAATTTCAACATTAGCATTCGCATTTTTATAGTTTTCATCTAACGTTGAAGTAAAGAAAAAATCTCGAATCTCTAAATCGTCTTTACTATATAAATAAACATCTCTAAAAACACCACTTAATCGAATAAAATCCTGGATTTCAAAATAACTAGCATCTGACCAACGATAAACTAATAATGCAATTGTATTTTCTCATTCTTTTAAATATGGTGTAATATTAAATTCAGCAGGAGTATAACTGTCTTCACTGTACCCTATCTGTTGACCATTAATATACAAATAAAACGCAGATTCTACACCCTGTAAACTCACAAAAACATTTTTATAAATCAACCCCTCATCAAGCGTAAAGCTACGTTTATAATGCGCTACACTGTTATTTGATGTAGGTGCTACTGGTTGTCCTTGCCAACCATAGGCAATATGTTCATAGCTAATCCATGGATAAACCTGATTGACATAATGAGGAGATTCATATTTAAATTCTTTAGCCTCATCTACTTGTGTTTGAACATTTGATGGGATAATGCATTTATCCCAATCACTTGTATCCCAATTTTCCCAATAGTAAAAAGCATCGCTGCCTTTGATATCCTTTAATCTTTCATTTGGATTTTGTGAAAAATAAAAATCCCACTCACCATTTAAGCTTTGTACAAATTCACTGGAAAAGCCGTCAATTTCATCCAACGAAGAAGCTTCTTTTTGTAATGCTTCTTCCACTGTTGCATATGAAAAAAAGGATGCCCTTGCAGGTTCACGATGTATTTCAAATACTTCAACCAAATCATACCAAGCTTCACCTGCAAAGCTTGTGTCATTGTATTCTTTTTCAAGAAGCACTTCTTCTGTAGGCTGTGCATCTGGAGTAGATTTGGCACATGCAATACAAAGAAATAATATTAAAAAAATCATTAGTTTTTTCATATAAGCTCCTCCCTTAATTCGGT
>CAYJKD010000393.1:0-1687 GCA_964370595.1 uncultured Lachnospiraceae bacterium | reverse complement strand
TTAGCTGTCCGTTTGTATCGTATTTGTATTCGCTACTAAATCCTTGACTGCTCTGTTTAGATTATATTCTTATTTTAGCATTAACTAAAATAATTGCAATGGGTTTATTAGCTAAAGTTTGTTTTAAGATTTGCATAAAATGACAAGGAGGTTACCGAATGGTAACCTCCTTGTTTCTTAATTTTCTTCACCTTTATTATCTTTAACTTTTTTCTTTTTATTCCGAAAGTTTGGTGTTTCAATTTGCATTAAATTGCAAAATAAAGGCAGCATTTTTTTATAACCAGCCATTCCTTTCCCTATGAACTGTTTTTGAATATATACAGTTTTATTTTCGAAAGAAATACCCGACATGAATACCCCACCTATCTTCCCTGACATTGTGTCTACCATTGGGTTTCTATCATAATAATCAAAAAATTCCTCATTAATATTGTGGACATTTAAAATAAATAATTTATCAAATGGAGATGAATTAAATTCAGCTAAATTTCGCACTTGCCCTTCAATATATCTAATCTCTGATTGTAACGATTTTAACATTTCTTCCGAAAAACTTTCTATATCTACTATGAAAATCAAAGTATGCACAAAACTTCTAAATGAAAATCCTACTTTGTTTGTTATATTATGATATACAGTGAATTTTTTTGGAATTCCATATATTAGATTAGAAAATGAAACAAATCCATCAATGGCTAAATAATCTTTTGCATGATCTAAAAACTCATCGTAATTATCAAATTTCAGCTTATCTTTATGCGCCTCTTCAGGTTTAACTAAATCGAATTGCCAGATTATACATGGTATAACGACTGTAAATAAACCAATAACAGTCGCTATAACCGCTGAACCGTTAAATAAATAAAGTAAGGTGAGCACGTTAATTCCAAACCCAAAATAAGCTACTAAAAGTGCAACTATCGCCACAACCATAAAAAAACTACCTATAAAAGCACCTATCAGCACTATTCTGCCACGACGTAATCTCTTTTGTCTTTTGAGTTCAATATTAGTAATTTAAATCACCCCATTATAATTTGTTTTAAATTTACATTGGCACAAAAAGCGCTTTTGTTCTATCCATGGCTTTTTTGTTTCTTGCATTATTAAAAGCTTTAAGCGCCCACCCTGTCATAACTTGAGCATCAACATTTTTTTGAATATTTAATTCATGCGCTATGCTTAATCCCGTAACTATCGTTGCGTGATTAATATATGAACCACATGTAAGTCCAAAACTACTCAATGTATAAGGATTTGGAGCATCCACTGGATTCAAAGCATTTGCTATCAAATTAAAATTCGTATATACGCTTGTTTCATATAACACTTTATTCCAATCCATGCTTCTCTGTTCGACCCTACTATTAAAAAATTCATTTGATGTTGATTCTACAAATGGTGCTGCGTGGCTAGCTAAATACTTTCCTACTACAGGAATAGAATCAAATACTCCATAGGTAAATCCACCTAGAAATGCACTTCCTATCCCATCCCACCAGTTTTTTCCAGTTGCTTCATTAATAGTCGCTCTTGACACAACATTAGTAACCGCTCCTATAAGACCTTTTACTACCACAGCACCTAAAACCAATAACCAAGCTTCTCCGCTCTCATCAACACGCATTATCGGATTACCGCTACAATAAGCAAATGTGTTTTTTCCAAGCGTATCTTTATTTAG
>CAYJKD010000392.1:0-1687 GCA_964370595.1 uncultured Lachnospiraceae bacterium | reverse complement strand
GGGTCGCGGGTTCGAGTCCCGTCTCGCGCTCTATGGATGAAGAAGGAATCTCTTAAGAGGTTCCTTTTTTTGTTGAAATTAATATAATATAAAGTACAACAGATAGTATGTAGTTCGTCACTTTATTGAATGAAACCTTCTTCAAATTACTTAAGGATACCTCATATGGATTTCTTTAAATTAGTCAATGGATTTGGAGGAGAATCTTCAAATTCTAAACTCTTTTTTATGCTTCCAATTATTGCATAGAAGCTAGAACCTCTACCAGTGATTTCTACTTCATATCCAGTTTCTGTTTTATTTATTACGTATAGTGTGCCATACCATTGTTTCTTTTCATCTGCATTAGCAATGGCTTCCAGTGCGTTTTGTTCAAAGATATTTTTTGTACATTTTGCCTCGAGAAGTTTTGTTTTAATATAAGAAAAAGCTTCTTCTTTTTTCAGGGAATCAATCTGAACATTCATGGTAATTCTCTGATGTAATGGTTCATTGGCATTTAGGCGAAGGGTAGCATGTAATTGTGGTAGACCTACGAGAAGCACCACTGCACGATCCCTTGAATCCATTTCGAAGTTAAATAACATTTTTAAATCATTTAAAATCCCATTGCTAATATAATTCGCTTCATCAATGATAAACACCGGTGTAATTCGTTTTTCAACGGAATAACGAGTGATTTCTGCTTGGATGTTGCGAAAGTTATCCTGCTTACGAAACACAGATTCTAATCCTAATTGTTCTGCCAAATGCTTATAAAAATCATTTACGGTTAGGGCAGATAAAGAGGTGTAGGTTACCTTATAGAGTGAAGGATTTACTTGTTTCATATAATGTCTAATTGCAGTGGTTTTCCCACGACCTGGACAACCAGTGATAAGTCCGAATCCTAGCATCTTCGGACAACCAAAACGGGTAACAGCAGATTTCATAACAGACATTAGATTCACAAAGTTATCATGAATGAAAATATCTACTCCAACAATCATGCGTGAGGTATCATCAATGAGTGCAATGATATAAGTACGCTGTTTTTTGCCGTTTATTGTAAGATAGGGACCTACGCTATTGTCTCCATACCATACTTCGTTGATGTGTTCTCTTTCGTAGCGCCTCATATCTTTTCCTGTATTGAATTGTTGCTCTCGTTTCATCTTGTTAATAAAGCGATTAATGGTAGATAAGGAAAATGGTTCCAATTGTATCAGGCAATTTATTCATTTGTAATTCTGCGCACGGCATTTCATCAAATTTTCCGCGGTTACAATCACTTTCTAAAATTATTTTATTCATTACATCATAAATACAACTTAATCCTAATGCTGGTTGTGGCTTAGAATCATGTCTGCTTGATGTCCCAAGTACTTCAAGATTTTCCTTTGTTCTCGGAAGATTAATATTGGAGCCATCTACAGCAAGAATTAAGTGGTTATTAAAGGTTTGTGAAAAATATGTGGTTTTGAAATTATCAAACTTTCGAAAATTTATTTTGCAAAAAAACTGGTAATGTCAAGTTGTTGATTGACAAATATAAACTATTAATGATATTATAAAAAAACATAAGAAATTAGCAGAAGTTAACTATATATTACGTTAACGCTTTTTCTTTTGTGCCTAAATTTCAACACAATAACAAGGAGGTAATACAATGAAGAAACAAAAAAGGATGTTTTCTTTAATCTTAGCA
>CAYJKD010000391.1:0-1693 GCA_964370595.1 uncultured Lachnospiraceae bacterium | reverse complement strand
GCAATTTTAGCTAGCACATTGATGATAGGATCCTATATTATTTCTAAAAAGCGTAACTATCCAAAAGGCGAAAAATTCAGTATTAAAAACTTATTGAAACAATTGAGTGTTTCTTTTTGGGCATTAGCTGCAATTTTAATTGTGGTAGTTGGAGTTGTGCAAGGCGTATTTACAGCAACGGAGTCTGCAGCAATTGCAGTAATTTATAGTTTATTTGTTTCTGTATACATCTATAAAGGCTTAACTTGGAAGGGTGTTTGGAACGTATTAGGCCAATGTATTGATACCTTGTCAATTGTATTAATCTTGATTGCTACTTCAAGTATCTTTGGGTATTGTTTAACAACGCTTCATGTTCCGGAGTTAGCGGCTAGTGCAATTATTGGGCTTACAAATAACCCAATCGTTCTTGCATTGCTTTTAAACTTAATTTTACTGTTTCTTGGGTGTATTATGGATATGGCACCAATTATTTTGATTTCAACACCTATTTTGCTTCCGATTGCAGAATCTATTGGGATTGACCCAATTCAATATGGAATTATGGTTATACTAAACTGTGGAATTGGTTTGTTAACCCCTCCTGTTGGGGCTGTGCTTTTTATTGGTTCAGCTGTAGGAAAAGTATCTATGGAACGAGTGGTAAAAGCAACATTCCCATTCTATCTGTGCATGGTTTTAACATTGTTACTTATTACATTTATTCCGGGATTTAGTTTATGGATCCCTTCAATTTTCGGGTAAGGGATTATGGATTTTACATTTATATGTGATACGAAAGCAAAAGATTTTTGGATTTTAACGATGACAAACATGTATCGCTCCATTGCAGGTGTCTGCAATGGAGTATTTACAATTGCTATGATAGCACTAACGATTCGTTTTTTTCATACAGCTAGCTCATTTGAATTACTGCTTATGACATTCGGCTGTATTCTATTTCCTATTGTTCAACCGCTAGTGATTTACCGAAAGGCATTATATCAAGTATCTCATTTACCAGAATATATGGAGCTTACATTTAGTAAGCAAGGAATGGGGGTGACTTGTAAGCAAGAACATGAGATGATACATTGGGAAAAAATAGTACAGATAGTAGAAAATTCTCAAATGATTATTTTGATGGTGGGAAAAGGAAGAGGGTATATTCTAACAAATCGTGTGCTTGGAAAAGATAGAGAGCGATTTTCTATGTATGTGAAAAGTGAGATTGATGCAAGTAGGAGGGGATGATGTATAAAATCTTAGTAGCAGATGATGAGCCCATTGAGCGAATGCTTGTAATGAAGAAAGTACAAAAACATTATTCAGATGAGCTAGAAGTTGTATTAGCTGAGAATGGAAGAGATGCACTTCAAAGATATGAGGAAGAAAAGTGTGAGATTCTTTTGTTAGATATTGAAATGCCAGGGATTAATGGGCTCGAAGTGGCACAGAAAGTACGCGAAAAAGATAAAAATAGTATTATTGTTTTTCTTACTGCTTTTGATGAATTTTCTTATGCAAAAAGGGCAATTGGAGTGAGAGCACTTGATTATCTCTTGAAACCAACGCCAGATGAAGAACTGCTTACCGTGATAGGGGAAGGGATTCGGATTCTAGAAGAAGGTCGGTTGGGAGTGTCTGCACTAGATACAGAACAGCAAGAACAGCAACGGATTCTGGTGGATGGAAACGATGAAGGATATCGCAG
>CAYJKD010000390.1:286-1694 GCA_964370595.1 uncultured Lachnospiraceae bacterium | reverse complement strand
CGATAAAATGTATCACGATATGGCAATTGAAGAATTAAAAATTTTGTATACGAAAGAAAATAGTGGGGATTTATCCTATCATGATACATTGTATTTAAATATCATCGAAGGGCATGAAGGAGAGTATACGTCATCACAAATAGCAGATTTGCTACAAATAACAAGACCAGCGGTAACTCAAAAAATTAATGAGTTGGTAAAAAAAGGATATGTAATTCGAACACAAAGCCAGAAAGATAAGAGAGTGCACTATTTATCATTGAATCGAGAAAAACCATATTATTCTGAGACACAAGTGAAAATAGAAGAGAAAATAGAAGCATGTATCATAGAACGATACGGAAAAGAGCAACTTGTAATTTTTTGTGAAATGATTGAATTATTTACAGAAACAATGAAAAAGGAAACGGAACGGGAGAAGTGATGAAACAAAATAACCCATTAGCAAAAAATTTTAATATGAAAGATTTACTTGGATTTACATTACCAAGTGTTTTTATGATGTTGTTTATGTCGACATATACGATTATTGATGGTGTATTCGTAGCAAATTTAGTAGGAGAAGATGCACTTGCTGCTATCAATATTATTTTTCCTCTTTTTGGGGTTGTGCTTGCAGTTGGACTTATGTTTTCAACAGGCGGAAATGCAATTATTGCAAAACTTCTAGGAGAAGGTAAGCCAAGAGAAGCAAATGAATTTCTAACAGTACTTTATTTGATCTGTGGAGTGTTAGGGATTACATTGAGTATTCTATCGTTTACGTTTTTGGAACAAACGCTTACAATGCTTGGCGTAAGTGAAAGCCTTTATCCATATGCAAGGGATTATTTGTTAAGTCTTTCTGCATTTGCAGCACCTGTATTGTTTCAAGTGTTAATTCAGTCGTTTTTGGTTACAGCAGGAAAACCTATGCTAGGATTCTTAGTTTGTATTGGGGGTGGAGTTTCTAATATTATTCTAGACTATGTTTTTATATCACCAGATCTATGTAATTTCGGAATTGCAGGTGCAGGTCTTGCTACTGGAATTGGCAATGCGATTCCAGGTTTATTCGGATTACTTTATTTTGGCTTTAATCGTAATAGTAATTTGTCATTTGTAAAGCCTAAATTTAAATGGAATCAATTGCTTCAGGGAATGTATAATGGAATGAGCGAGTTAGTAAATTCCCTTGCGTTATCGATTACAACAATTATGTTTAACTTTATTCTAATGGATTTAGTTGGGGATGCAGGTGTTGCAGCAATTAGTGTTATTTTATACATTCAGCAATTTCAAACTGCAATTTATTTTGGATACACCATAGGGGTTGCGCCCATTCTAGCGTTTCGATATGGTGCCAATGACAAAACAGCGCTACATGATGTTGTAAAAAAGAGTTATATCGTCATAACCGTTGCTTCTA
>CAYJKD010000390.1:0-276 GCA_964370595.1 uncultured Lachnospiraceae bacterium | reverse complement strand
CAATAACATTGCTTTTTTCATATAATGCTGTAGCAATTTTTATATCACCAGATAGTTCAACATTTGAAATGGCACGAAATGGTTTATTATTGTTTACTCCCTCTTATTTATTCATGGGTTATAATGTATTTATTTCATCAATGTTTACCGCATTATCCAATGGAAAAGTTTCTGCAATGCTATCTGTTTGTAGATCTTTGGTATTTATCGTATTGGCATTATTAGTACTACCAATAATTTTAGGTATTAATGGTGTTTGGTTAGCAATACCATTTG
>CAYJKD010000389.1:0-1702 GCA_964370595.1 uncultured Lachnospiraceae bacterium | reverse complement strand
TTTGTTTATCTGCAAGAAATGTAGCATAGTATTCGTCAAGCTTATCAGTTAGAAAGCAAAGGTGTTTTATTGCTCCATTTGCAGCGCCTAATTTGCTTGAATGATTAAATATTTCAATCATGTCACCATGTTCATTTCTTATGATAGTTCTTGTATCTTGCATATTTTCTTCTAAGGTATCACCCTCATAGTAGTCAAAGTCGAAATATTTTTTAAACCAATTTGCGGTTTCTAATGGATTTTTTGCGATTATTGCAATGTGTTCAAGTTTTGCTGTCATAATATTATCCTATTTTTTGTGTTTAGATACTGCATTTTGTAAATTTAATGTTAATTAGATAGGGCCACGTGGTTTTACTGCATTTAAAACGGCTGGGCTTAGCTCTGCAATTGCATCATCAATAGTTGCAATAAGGTCGGCTTTATCTTTAAGCGAACCACTGATTGGCACTAAATTAAAATAATGGCTACCAAAGAAAAATGCGTCATCAAATTCTAAGGAGTTGAGTAACATTTTTTCTTCTTCAAGCATTTCTAACTCAGTTAATTCCATATATTCACCATTATTACAAATAGTTTCTAATGGACTACCAGGTGTCACTGAAGTTGGCATAATTGAAAGCATGTATGGGGGGAAAGCATTCAGAATTGATGCAGTGGCCATAGTATTGACTTCGCTATTGCCTTTACCTGCAACACCAATCATTAATAAAGCATCCCAACGCATACCTGCATCTTTTACTTTTTGCAATTCAATAATGGCTTCACTGCTAGTATAGCCTTTGTTCATAACTTTTAGAGCTGGGTCGTAGCCTGACTCTAGTCCTATATGTAAATCATTGAATTTGAGAGATTTTAGTAATTTTAAATCTTCAAGGCTTTTATTTCTAAGGTTCTTGATAGATGTATAACCTGTAATTGTTTCCATCATTGGGAAATATTTAAGAATAAGTTCGCCAATTTTTACAAGTTTGTTAGTTGAAAGCACAAAGGGATCTGCGTTTACAAGATAAATTCTAGTAAGTGCGCCATAGGTTTCTTTGAGTTCCTGCAAATCTTCTTCGATGTGCTCAAATTTAGAAGTTCTAAATGGGGTTTCTCTGTACATTGTACAAAAAGAACATTTGTTATGAGAACAACCTATCGTAACTTCTAGTAAAGGAGTGTTTGCCTCCATGGGGTGTCTGTAAACTTGCCCTGTAAAATGCATAGTAATTCTTCCTATTGTAAATTCTCCTCAATGATAAAAAGAGGGGAATTATGAATCTAGAACATTCTTTATAATGTAATTAGTCGATAAATCTACAAAGTTCTGAAACTTCAAGTCTTGTAGTAGGGTTACCAGCTTCGTCTGGGTAACCAAAAGTAATAAGAGCAGCAACTGTTTCACCCTCAGGAAGATTAACAATTTCAGCTATTTTCTTATCGTCAATAACGCCCATTACACAGGTGCCGACATTGTGCGCGTGCGCTACCAAAGCAAAAGTTTGGCAAGCTATGCCAGCGTCAAAAATTTCCCAAACATTTCCCATGTCGGTTACATAGTCACCGCTATCTTCAAATTTTCCGCTTTTGCCTTTTTTAACGCTTAGAACGAGAACGTTTTTAGCATTTTCTAAGGTTTTAACATTGTATACAAAACCTTTTACTCCGTCGTGAGCTAGTTTTTTGATTATTTCTTCATTTTGAACGAAAGTAAAGC
>CAYJKD010000388.1:0-1711 GCA_964370595.1 uncultured Lachnospiraceae bacterium | reverse complement strand
ATTCTTCCCCTGCATGAGTAGCGTGTTTTTTTTGAGCTTCATCTTTACGTACTTCATAAAAGAAAGGTTGTATTTTTTTATTTAGTAATTTGTCTGCAAATGGAAAAATTTTATATCCACCATCTACTTTTACCATACCGTTAGCAATCTCATTAGCACAATCAAGTTGTATATCACTATCGTCATGTTCCATATTTATTATATGAGCAACAGTTGTGCTAAGTGCATCAGCAAGTTTTGCAAGTGTTCCGAGTGAGGGTGCAGATTTACCATTTTCGACTTTAGATAACATACTTTTGGTAAAGCCACAAATATCAGCGATTTCTTGTTGCGTTTTTCCTTGTTGAAGTCTATATCTTTTTAGTTTGAGTCCTATTTTTTCATAATCCATCGCACTTTCCTTTCTTATGATAATTACGTTTTAATAATATTACATGTAAATATACTATAGTATAATAAATATAAGAATAAGTCAAGATACTTGAGCGAGTTTGATTCAACTAAGTTGAATTAAACTCAACTGATTTTTTGAAAAATTAAAAGTGATGATATTAAAAATAATATAGAAATAATTGAAGTGAAAATAAAATTAGTGATAATGCACAAAAATAGAGGGTTGAATTTGTGTGATGAGTAGAAATGACTATGATTAATGCTGATTGTTCAACAATGTTGTTGACAATTCAACAATGTTGAATTAAAATCAAAAATACAAACACTAGTGAATAAAAATCAACAAAGTTGAAAGGAATGAATCATGAAAAAAATTGAGTTAATAACGTTAAGCAATGCACAATCACATAATAAATATAATTTGGATGATTTTACAATTGAAAATTCAGAAAAAATCAAAAATTATCACGCAAGTTTTACAGCTTATGAAGAAACTCCACTTGCAGAATTTAAAAATACAGCAGAAGAATTTGGCTTAGGTAATATTTATGTTAAAGATGAATCGTACAGATTTGGATTAAATGCATTTAAGGTATTAGGTGGTAGCTATGCAATGGGTAAATACATAGCAAATAAAATTGGCAAAGATATTTCTGAACTACCATATGAAACACTTATATCTGATGCAACTAAAAAAGAAATTGGAGAAGTTACATTTGTTACAGCAACAGATGGAAATCATGGGCGAGGAGTGGCATGGACAGCAAATCAATTAAAACAAAATTCAGTTGTTTATATGCCAAAAGGTAGTGCGCTTGAACGATTAGAGAACATCCAAAAAGAAGGTGCAGTAGCAAGTATTACCGATTTGAATTATGATGATGCGGTAAGGGTAGCAAATAATGATGCAGAAACAAAAGGGTATGTAATGGTACAAGATACTGCTTGGGAAGGGTATGAAGAAATTCCACTTTGGATTATGCAAGGTTATGCTACGATGGCACTAGAAGCAGTAAAACAAATAGAGCAAGAGGAATTAAAAAAACCTACTCATGTATTTTTACAAGCAGGTGTAGGTTCAATGGCAAGTGGTGTAACAGCGTTATTAAGTCAATATTATAAAGAAGAAAAGCCGATAATCACGGTAGTAGAGCCACATAAAGCGAACTGTGTTTACGAAACTGCAAAAGCAAATGACGGTGCGATTCATACGGTTACAGGTGATATGAATACAATAATGGCAGGACTTGCTTGTGGAGAGCCTTGTACAATTGGTTGGCCTATTTTACAATCTTATGCAGAACATTATATATCTTGT
>CAYJKD010000387.1:0-1731 GCA_964370595.1 uncultured Lachnospiraceae bacterium | reverse complement strand
CAGACCGAGGAATGTTTATGCGTTTACAAGTTCCAGTGAAAGCAAAAAACAAATAAATAGTGGTAAATAAATAATACGTTCGACAGCAAAACGCACAATTTTATTGATTAAAATTTAGTAGATATTGTAATTGACCTTATACTAGATATAATTGTTATAATTATAACAAACAAAATATTTAGGAGGTTATTCGTATGAATTGTGAGAAAGTACGTGTTGTACAATATGGTTGTGGAAAGATGAGTAAATACATTTTGCGCTACTTATATGAAAAAGGAGCAGAAATTGTCGGAGCAATCGATGTTAACCCTGAAATCGTTGGAATGGATGTTGGTGATTATGCAGAGCTTGGCGTTAAGTTAGGGGTTACAATCCGTGAAGATGCAGATGCAGTTCTTGATGAGTGTGATGCAGAAATTGCTATTGTTACATTATTTAGTTTTATGGCAGATGTAGAATCTCAGTTTGTTAAGTGTGCATCAAGAGGAATTAATGTGATTTCTACTTGTGAAGAAGCGATTTATCCATGGACTACTGCAAGTTCTATTACAAATAAATTAGATAAATTAGCAAAAGAAACAGGCTGTACGATTGTTGGATCTGGTATGCAAGATATCTTCTGGGTAAATATGGTAGGTTGTGTAGCAGGTGGCGTACATAATATAACAAGAATTGAAGGAGCTGTTAGCTATAATGTAGAAGATTATGGTTTGGCTCTTGCCCAAGCACATGGTGCTGGATTGACACCAGAAGAATTTGAAGAAAAAATTGCACATCCAACAACATTAGAGCCAGCCTATGTTTGGAATTCAAATGAAGCGCTTTGCAATAAAATGGGATGGACGATTAAATCACAAACACAAAAATGTGTGCCATATTTTTATGACAAAGATTTATACAGTGAAACACTTGGAGCTACAATCAAGCAAGGCGATTGCATCGGTATGAGTGCTGTTGTAACTACAGAAACATTCCAAGGACCTGTGATTGAAACACAGTGTATCGGTAAAGTATATGGTCCGGATGATGGGGATATGTGTGATTGGAAATTAATTGGAGAGCCAGTTACGGAGTATCATGTTGTAAAGCCTGCAACAGTTGAACATACTTGTGCAACCGTAGTTAATCGTATTCCATCTGTATTGGATGCAGAACCTGGATACATTACAGTTGAAAAATTGAAACCATTAGAATATTTATCATATCCAATGCATATCCAAGGATAAGATGAAGTGAATTTTTTAAGGTGGCAGCTATGAGTGAGATATATCTTATTCCTAACTGCCACCTTTGTTTTGAGCAGAAACGTTTTCTTATTGCGTTTCGTTTTTTG
Organism: uncultured Lachnospiraceae bacterium; assembly: GCA_964370595.1. Taxonomy (GTDB): domain Bacteria; phylum Bacillota; class Clostridia; order Lachnospirales; family Lachnospiraceae; genus Brotaphodocola. The sequence goes on along the minus strand of CAYJKD010000387.1, from coordinate 398 downwards.
TTTTCATCTTATTACGATACATATTTAAATCAATACGTTTAAATAGGTCATTCACATCGTTGTCAATTTTAGGATCAAATGCACCTAGGGCACTTGCAATGGAAAGTTCATATTTTTCTATTGTATTTGATTTTTTTATGGCATCATTTAAGTGGTTAAGAAACATTTCGATTTCTAGTGGATTTATTTTTGTGGTGATTAAAATAAATTCATCACCTCCAATTCGATAGAGGGTCCCTTGGGATGAAAATATTTCATTTAAAATTTTTGAAGCTCGAATAATCAAATAATCCCCTTCTTTATGACCAATTGTATCATTTATTTTTTTTAGGTTATTAATATCAAAGATACCTAAAATAAGATTTTTTGCTAATAAAGAATCATTTTTAAAGGAATTG
>CAYJKD010000386.1:1341-1746 GCA_964370595.1 uncultured Lachnospiraceae bacterium | reverse complement strand
GTTTTTTTCGCTAGGTTTGTATTTATTAAACGGAAGATAACAATCATCATACATCAAAGTTTGTTTTAAATTTTCTAGTTCATTAGAATAAACTTCTCTTGGTGAGATAGATTTTTCAATCGCAATAGCAGCAGCAGTTCCCATTGCTTGACCTATAACAGCACAGGTAGCCATTACACGGGTCGCACTCATAGCAGCATGAGTAACACTAATATTTCTTCCAGCAAACATTAAGTTGCTGATATTCTTTGAATATAAGCTTCTGTAAGGAATACCAAATGGACTAGGTGCAGGGTGGAAAATAGTAGGTTTTTCTTTAGTTCTAAAACCCTCAGGGTGATGGTCGTCCATGCTCCATCCACCGTATGCTACGATATCTTCAAACTTCCCTTCATTCAGCACGTC
>CAYJKD010000386.1:0-1302 GCA_964370595.1 uncultured Lachnospiraceae bacterium | reverse complement strand
TTCCATTCCAGTACATTCGCCACTATTCTTTACAAAATCCCAAATACCAAATGCAACAGCAAGCAATTCATCTCGGATTTTTTCTGTATCTCCAATTGTATCAATAGTTCCACCAAGCTCCATATACCAATAATTTTCGTTCCCTTTAGTTCCAGGGTCAGGTAAACGATACGGCTCTAAATCTGCTCTTGTATACTTTTCAGCCCAACTAGGAGGAATATAAGTAACAGGTTTTGTAGTTTCTCTTGCTTGAATTAAACAACTTAATCCCATAGTTTTATCATCAGCTTTTTCAGGAGGAATAGATTCTCCAAATTCGGCTTTGCTTTCACGTCCAAGTCTAAATTCAGCGCCAGTTAAAGGTGCTAGAATACTATCCCCAGAACAGTCAGCAAAAATTTTAGCATATACTTTATGATATTGTTGCGTTGTAAGTTGCCAACCTGTAATATCTTTAATTGTATCTCTATCCATTGTTGCATCAAGACAAGAACAGTTCAAAATCAATGTAATGTTTGGGTCATTTTGTACAATTTCCCAAAGAACAGAATCCCAAATAGAATAATTTTTTGTTGGATTTCTGTAGTATGATTCAAGAATAATTTCTTCAATAATTCCAGTTTCACGATTATTATCTCCATGAGCACCACATACCCACATTCTTATTTCCGAAGATGCATTTCCTCCGAGAACAGGTCTATCCTGCATTAAAGCAACTTTTGAGCCGTTACGTGCTGCTGCTACTGCAGCTGCCATTCCAGAAAGTCCTCCACCAACAATGCAAAGATCTACATTATGGGTATTAGTTTTAAAAATAGACATATAATTCATTCCTTTTCAAAAAACTTTATCATAATAAAATACATAGCTTGTTATCTATGTTTTTATATTAGCATAATGGTATTGTAAACTAATTTAATAAAAATGTCAAGCAATTTAGACAATAAAAATACACTCTACAAAAAAATTTGTAGAGTGTAAGATATTAAATAAAAGAAGAAAAATTAACCAAGTCTTGCTTCTAAAGCAGCAAGTTGTTTTTTCAATTCTTCTGGAAGTCTATCGCCAAATTTAGCATAGAATTCGTGAATTCCTTCAACTTCTTCTTTCCATACATCAACGTCTACAGTTAATAGATCTTCTAACACAGCAGTGTCGATATCTAAACCATCGATATTGATGTCTGTTGCAGCTGGGATATAACCGATTGGAGATTTAACAGCTTCAGCATTGTTGTCGCAACGTTCGATGATCCAATCTAGAACACGCAAGTTGTCGACAAATCCAGGCCAGATAAATTTA
>CAYJKD010000385.1:0-1748 GCA_964370595.1 uncultured Lachnospiraceae bacterium | reverse complement strand
CGCCAATTTATATGAAAAAGAACCGACCTGCATACACCTTATCAATTCTTTGCAAGGAACATCAAATGATAGAAATGGAAAAAATAGTATTTAAAAATACAACAACAATTGGAATACGGCGATATGAAGTAAAGCGAAGTGTGCTAGAGCGGGAAATTGTAGAGGTAAATATTCCTTCTTTTGGTATTGCAATTGTAAAAAAATGTAAATTTGAAAATGATACTTATATATATCCTGAGTATGAATCAGTCAAAGAATTATGCAAAAAAACTGAATTAGATTATCAAAGTGTGTATCAAATGATTGTAGAAGCTGCAAAAAAATTAAAATAGAAGTAGGAGATTTTAGAACTATGAGCAATAAGCTAGAAGCATACATAGAAAAATTAACAAAAAAAGATGTGTGTTTAGCATTTTCAGGTGGGGTGGATTCTGCACTATTGCTAAAAATATTAGTTGAAAAAGCTAAAATCAATGAAACGAAAGTATATGCAGTTACATTTGATTCAAAATTACATCCAGCCTGTGACCTTGAAATTGCAGAAAGAGTTGCGATGGAGTTGGGGGCGAGTCATCATATTGTACAAGTGGATGAACTTGAACAAGAAGAAATTCGAAATAACCCAGTTGATCGATGTTATTTGTGTAAGAAAAAATTATTTCAATCCTTAATTGAATTTGCAGAGGAAAGAGGAGTATCCGTCATTGTCGATGGAACGAATGATGATGATTTACATGTATATCGACCAGGTATAAGAGCATTGAAAGAGTTAGGTATTATCAGTCCATTGGCTTACTTGGAAATTAAAAAAAGTGAAGTGAAAAAACTAGCAAATGAGTATGGAGTTTCAGTTGCAAAGCGACCTTCAACACCTTGTATGGCAACAAGGCTTCCTTATAATACTAAATTAGATTATGGTGTTTTACATAAAATTGGGTCTGCAGAGGAAGAGATTAAAAAAATTATCCCAGGAAACATACGTGTTCGTTGGCATGATCCTATTATTAGAATTGAAGTGGATATGGAAACGATTCCTGAGATGTTAGAAAAGAGATATGTGATTGTGCAAATGCTGAAAAATCTAGGTTTTTCCTATGTAACATTAGATCTAGAAGGTTTTCGATCTGGTAGCATGGATATTGGTTTATAGTGAATCTACTATTATGAATCCCCAAAAGGATGGCTTTAACATAAAAAATAAAAGAGATGGAGATAAGTTAGAGTAATATCTAAAATTATCTTCCTCTCTTTTTTATTCGCTAAGTAGTTTCCTCATTGCATATGAATATATTTCTTGGCTTTTTTGTTTCCAATTTGCGCACATCTGTTGAGCTTGGATTTTATCTGGAACAGATAACTCAAGACTTATCAAAGTGCTTTTGCCTTCCCGTATTTCACAATGGATCATATAGTCTTGTGTAACGGATTTATAATAATCTGCAATGATTCCGACTTCATTTCGTATTCTTAAGTGATTTTCTTTTAAATAATGATCCATATCACTAACGATTGCACTAGGAATGTGTTTTCCAAAAAAATTAAGTGTTTCCTCACCATCTTGTGTAATTAAATAGCGAGTACTATTGTGAGTTGACTCACTTCGAACAAGCCCTGATTCTTGTAATTCGTTAAGGGCCTGTTGCAAAGTGAAAAAATTAGTATATTCATAGTTCAAGAAAAAATCAGAAAGTTGAGCATTAGTTAATGGAAAATTCACTCTTTTTAACATATACAAATTCATTAATTTA
>CAYJKD010000384.1:0-1773 GCA_964370595.1 uncultured Lachnospiraceae bacterium | reverse complement strand
ATTAAAATTCTATTAGAAATTAAATAAGTGAAAAATTGACATAGATAGTGTGAATTGATATAATCTAGTCATTGGATTAAATAACGAAAATAAGTTATATTTTTGCAAAGGAATTGTGATTATTTGCATGATAAATGTGAAAGTATAGTGAATATAAAAAAAAATAATAAAATCCAATGACTAGATTAATATTAAATCTAAGTAAAATTAATAATTGATGTTTTATGAAACGGAGGAGCCAAAATGAGAAAGAATAAATTTTTGGGATATGTATTAATTGCACCAACGTACTTACTGTTTTTTCTGTTTTTTGTTATTCCATTACTATTCTCATTTGGTCTTACCTTTGTGGAGTGGAATGGATTTTCAATTGATATGGAATTTGTTGGATTAGAGAATTATATGGAATTGTTTACATCGAAAGATTTTGTGGAAGCACTAGTAAACACATTTGTATATTCCATTACAACAACAGTTTTATCTGTAGGGTTATCCTTGTTACTTAGTGTTTTTCTTCATAAGAAAACACGTTTTACAGGTTTTATCAAAAGTGCCTGTTTTTTTCCCCACATCGTATCTATGGTTGCAGTTGGTGTTGTGTGGACATGGATTTTCTTACCAGATGGAAGCGGATTGTTAAACTCGATGTTAGGAGTATTTGGAGTTGAACCGATTGCATGGTTTAGAGACCCAGATTACTCTATGTTATCCTTAATCATTATTGGTGTTTGGAAATCGGTAGGATATCATGTGATTATAATTACTGCTGGAATATTAGCGATTTCAAAAACTCTGTATGAAGCATCTGGCATTGATGGAGCAAGTCCGAAACAACAATTTTTCCATATTACACTACCGTTGTTAAAGCCTACAATGTTTTTTGTAATTGTATCTTCTACAACAGCTACACTATTCCAAGTGTTTGATATCGTAAATGTGACAACGAAAGGTGGCCCAGTTGGATCCACAGAAATGCTAGTGACTTTGCTTTATAAAGAAGGTATTGGGGAATATCGTATTGGTTATGCTTCTGCAATTGCTTTTGTATTATTTGCATTAGCAGTATTAGTTACTGTGATTCAAAAATCAGTGATGGATAAGGAGTAAAGGTGATATGAAAAAAATATGTAATTATATAAATATTGTTGTTATGTTATTGATTGCGGTTGCAATGTTATTGCCATTTTTTTGGATGCTATCGAGTTCGTTGAAGGTTCCTTCTGAAATTTTAGCAGTTCCAATTAAGTGGATTCCAAGTCAGCTTGAATTTGCAAACTACAAAAATGCAGTTAACGGGTTTCCATTTGCACTATTTTTTATGAATAGTATGATTATTACATTTGGAATTATGGTTGGGCAGTTATTGACATCAATTATGGCAGCATATGCATTTGCAAGGCTAGAGTTTAAAGGAAAAGAAATATTGTTTGTATGCTTGCTATCAGCATTGATGCTTCCAGCTCAAACAATTATGATTCCAATGGTAAAAATCTTAAGTGCTATGGGACTTGCTAATAGCTTACAAGGATTGATTATTCCGTTTTCGTGGAGTGCAATTATCGTATTTCTACTAAGACAGTTTTTCTTGAAAATTCCAAAAGAATTAGAGGAGGCAGCAGAAATTGATGGATGTAATTTAATAGATGTAATAGGAAAAATAATTATTCCAGTATCCAAACCAATCCTTGCAACAGCATCGATTTTAATATTTATCTATGGATGGAACCAGTATTTTTGGCCATTACTTCTAACAACAGATGAAAAGTACTATAC
>CAYJKD010000383.1:0-1776 GCA_964370595.1 uncultured Lachnospiraceae bacterium | reverse complement strand
GTCTCGCGCTCTATGGATGAAGAAGGAATCTCTTAAGAGGTTCTTTTTTTGTTGAAATTAATATCTTTTAAAAATAAAATAGCTATCGAAACATATCGATAACTGTTTTATTTTTATGAAATATTTATTTTATTTGGTTGTTTAAGTAAAATCAGGTTGCTGCCCGATATGATCAGCCCATTTACATTCCGTAAGTTCTAAATTGGAAAATTTTGCTGTAAAAGAAGAATCCTCAGGACTACAAGCATAGATACCAAATTTAATTTTATCTTTTCCATGAAACATATGACAGATTCTCATTTGCTGAAATTGAATACCATCCATAGAACATTCAATGCAGAAATCATCATCTCTACGACTTAGGCGATACCACATTGATTTTATGTGTGCAGGAATTTCAGTTGTTGCCCAATCAGAATATCCATTATTTGTGACAACACTTCCTAAATGTTGAAAATCTTGATTTTCATATTCGATGGATCCTTTGATCCAATTATCACTATCTAAATACACTACAATACCACATTGATCAAATCGATGTTTGCTATTAAATTCAGTTTTAACTGTAAATGAAAAAAATTTATCTTCTATTTCCATTTGGAAAACAGGAGCATTATCATTTTGGAAGTGATAATAGGTTCTTTGCCATAAGTCAGTATTTGGCTTTGTTGTAATCTCAATCTGATTTTCCTCAATTCGATAACTGAGAGGTTTTCTTATCCATTCAAAATTAGTTAAATCAAGCTTCATTGATTAAATCTCCAATCATTTATTTTATGCAGTTATTTCTATTAAATTTCCTTCTGGATCAAGGATACAGCTTTCATAATATCCATCTCCAGTTGTTCTTGGTTCACTTGTAACCACATAACCATCCGTTCTAAGCATTTCAGTAAGCGTATTTACTTGTTCTACACTTCCAACAGAAAAAGCTAAGTGAATATAACCAGTTCGTTTATGGTTGAAACTTTGAGCTTCTAGTTCAGGTAAGTTCATTATTTCAAGTCGACTACCACTTTCAAAGGTTAAAAAATAAGATTTGAAGTTTGTGGTCTTATTATGATACATTTCATTGCTCTTTGCATTGAAATATATTTCATAAAAAGTTTTTATTTTTTCTATGTTATTTACATAGAGTGCAATGTGCTCAATTTTCATTATAATCCTCACTTTCGAATGACTCAATTGATTATTTTTTTGTTTAAATCTTGCTATAATTATACTGCAATTTACAAAATAATTATATTAAAATATCATAATGAAATACAAGTATTTTGTCATAAAATAATATTCAGTAGATTGATTAAAATAGATTATAGGACTGTTTTATTGCTTGCTGAAAAATTGTATGATAAAATATCAAGTATTAAATAGATATAGAATATAATAACCTAAATCATATGGAAGGTAGAGTCGATGAAAGAAATTACAGCAAAAACATTAATATCTGCAAAAAATAATATGAATATTTATCGTGGCTGTACGCATGGCTGCATCTACTGTGATAGTCGCAGTGAGGTTTATGGGAAGACATATGATTTTGAGGACATTGAAGTAAAAATAAATGCAATTGAACTTATAGAAGAAGAGTTATCTAAAAAAAGAAAAAAGTCAATGATTGTTACAGGTGGGATGACAGATCCCTATATACCACTAGAAAAAAAACTTGAAAACACAAGAAAATCCTTAGAACTAATTCACCGATATGGATTTGGCATTGCTTTATTAACAAAATCAGATTTGATATTAAGAGATATCGATTTATTAAAAAAAATA
>CAYJKD010000382.1:0-1805 GCA_964370595.1 uncultured Lachnospiraceae bacterium | reverse complement strand
GGCACATTCTCTAATTGCTATAGATAAAGTACAATAAAAATGAAATGATTGCTTGATTTATTTGGATAGAAAATAATGAAGGATAGGAAAAGGAGGATTTGCATGAAAAAATTTAATTTAAGAAATATTTGGATGTTACTTATGGTATCTTTGATACTAACTGCATGTGGGGATAAAGAAGCAGGGATGGTTGGAAAATATCTTTTATCAGAGATGGAAATGGCTGGAGATACTCTAAATTATGGCGATTTGGAACTCATGGGAATGGAAGAAGGATATATTGATTTTCAAGAAGATGGGAATGTAGAGTTTGTCGTATTTGGAGAAACTGCAAAAGTAGAAGTTGATGAAAAAAATTCTACAATGAAAGTTGACGGAGATACAATTAGTTATGTTTTGAGTGGGGACAATATTGTATTGACACAAGATGGTATGGAAATTACTTTTGTATTAGAAGATAGTCCATCATGGGAAAGTATTAAAGGGGAAGAAAGCTCTGTGATGGAAGGCCTTGGAGAAATACTTGGTGGAGGAGATACGGAAGGTGGAACAGAAACGAATTTTTATGGAAAATATTATGGTGCACAATTAACAGAGATGGGAGAAACTATAGGTCGTGAAGACATAGATATGATAGGTGGAGAAGGGGGAACCTATGTTGATTTAAAAGAAACAGGGGATTCTGAACTTTCTTTGTTTGGCGATAGCACAATACTTAATGTTGATCATACAACACAAACCATTACGATTGAAGGACTAGAAATTCAAGAATTTTCAGTAATAGGAGATACTTTAACCATTGCTGTTGAGGGAATGGAAATGATATTTATTAAAGATGGTAGCCCAGACTGGGATAATTTTAGTTCAATTGAAAACTCAAAAGTAGAAGCAGAAACTTCAGAAACAGAATCAAGAGGTTTTCGCCAATCTCCTTCTAGTGGTGAGAGAACTAGAGTAACAGAAACATTAGTTAATCCTTCCGAATGGTATGGAACCATGACAATTAGTGGATATACGGGACCTTATGAAAGTATGGATGGAGAAACAGAGATTTGGGGACGTATTGGAGAAGATGCCACAGGTCCATATTTTGAAATATATGCTGGAGAGCCCTATGAATTTATCGTAGTATCCTACTATATTGAATTACACGATTATACTTTTTTCCCTATAATTGTTCCAGATTATACATGGATGTTTAATACTACTCTAAAAGAAGAGGATGAAACTTGGTATACACCAACCTTAAGCAGTGGAGTGCTTTCAGCGACTTATGACTTTAATTATAATGGGGAAAGTTTTACGATGGAGTATTCGATGATGCAAGTTGATGGAGCTTCGGTTCGTGATCCATTTAATATGGCTTCAAGTTCAGAAGAAACCATAGTAGAAGAAACTACAGTAGAGGAAACGACAGTAGCAGAAACACAAGCGGTAGTAAGTGAAGCTGTGTATACAAGGGATGAGTTGAAAGAACTTTATGATGGTTTTGATTATACGATGAAATCATATGAAGACCTTGTTGCTCATTATGGTGGAGTAGAACCAGTAGTGGATTCAGTTGGAGAAACCTTGACATATTACCGTTATTGGGCAAGTGATGATTCCACTGCATATGTACAATATGCAATTGGTGAACGAGATGGAATTATTGTAATTCAAGGACAAGCTTCTTATAATTTAGTTCCATATACATGGTAATTTAGATAGGCAGAAATTAGATTATTTCATGGAAAAAAATGGAGTCTATATACAATAGAGAATCTTTATTCCCAAGCAGAATTAGGGTATTACATACTTATAAT
>CAYJKD010000381.1:0-1806 GCA_964370595.1 uncultured Lachnospiraceae bacterium | reverse complement strand
TAATTTCTATCACAGGTTTTGCACTGCGTTCGCACAAAATAGCTTTGCTTATATACTCTGCCACTTTTACTATGACCACATTTTGTGCATTTAAAAGCTGTGTCATAACTATTGCTATCAATAGTAATAAGACCTTTGCCACTGCATTTAGGACATTTCACTTCCAGAGGCTCGTGAGTGGCAGTCCACGCACAAAATCTAAACATATGCTCGTCAGTTATTCGTTTCATATAGTTCCCCTTTAGCTAATTATCCATTCACTATTCTTATCCGTTCTATGGGCTGATTGTCCTTTTTCTAAGTTTGGCAAATTTGAAAGTGTACTATCAAGTTCTAAAATTTCAGATACACCAATGATTTTCGCATCTTCTTCTGTCACTTCTTCTATACTGAAAAACTGCCAATCGCCATCTTCATCATAATATACATCAGTAATGAGGGAACTGTTTTCAAGAATATATTTTGTTGTGAAAACAGCTAAGTTTTTATCTTCATCAGTTAGTTTCATTTTTCCTCCAAGTGGATCTCAAGTGTAAAATCCACTGCAATAATATTAAACACTACATCATAAGTAATTAACCTAAAGTGTTATCATTTTAATTTTATCTTTCATCTCTCCAATTTTCATTAAACTCAGTACTTGTTGAAGTGGCTTTTTCTACTGCTGATAAAGTTTCGCTGTAAAATTTTATATCAACTTCCGAGATATTCATAAAATGATTTTCTTTTCTACCCCATTCACCAAGTTCAAAAAATTCCTTTTTAAAGAATTTGATTTCTTTTGTAACAGAAGGTCCGTCCTCGTAATATCCAACACAGGTGCCTGAAAAGACAAGTTCTGCACAAGTATCAAGTTCATCATTTATCTTAATAAAAGACGAGAAAAATCCTGCATCCATGATTTCACCGCGGATAAATCCTTGAGCCAACATTTTGTTTGAAAGTGTAGCAGGACTTATAACTTTTCCAGCCATTTCTGTTGCTTCTTTTCCATTTAATTCATCATCTTTTTTATTATAAATCACTCTCTTAAGTTGTACAAGTGGCTGAATAATTTCGTAATCTGAAAGTTGTTCTTTCCAAGTGTTTAAAAGTTCATCCTCCATTTCAAGTGGGTGAACTATCCCCATAACTGCGTTTTCAGGAATAGTGATTTCATCTTCGTCTGAACTATTAAAACTTCCATCTTCCATATATCTAAAAGTTTCTGTAAGTATTCCATCTTCATAAATTCCCCAAACTAAGCCAATTGCAAACTGGTGCATGATAGGGTTTTTAACAAATAGATTTTCATAGGCTTCTTTTGTCCATTTTCTGCCGTCAGCAAGTGCCATATCAAGTCTGTCTCGTTGAGTTGTAACAGTAGCTTTAAGTTGTTTTTTAAGTTCTTTAAAACTCTGTAATGATTCGCTTGCAATAGCCTCATCATCAGATTTTCCTACAGCTGGTAGCGACTTAATTTTCTTACCTTTTTCATCAAAAACTTCAAGTTCTAGTGCAGTGTTTAAGTAAACATCAAATTTTCTTGTGCCATAATCAAACACGATTTTCATACTCTCATCAAAGCCTAAATTTGGCACAATTCTATCTGAAAGTTCTTCTTTTGTGATTTTTAGTTGTTCTGCTGCAAACTCCATAGCGTCTATAGCTGCATTTTTAACTTGCTTAAATTTATATTTTCTGCTCATGCCATCCACTGTAAGCAGTGCAAGCGGAGCTGGGTTTAATGCAAGTGCTTTTGTCGCCTCACCAGCAATAGCACCACGCATATTTTCTGCCCATTTTGCAATTTGAGATTTCAAAATT
>CAYJKD010000380.1:0-1817 GCA_964370595.1 uncultured Lachnospiraceae bacterium | reverse complement strand
AAGAACTTGTGTCATACTTGACTTTTGCAGAATAGTAATTGTCTATGGTTGATGGTGCATTAAAAAGAGTAGCAAGTAAGTATCGCTTAATATTTTTAATATCCACTCTATTTTCATCCAAACAAAGCAATACATACCGGATATGCTCTGCTGTTAATTTAAGCATTTTACTCTTTACTAGTTCTGCTGGAAAATCATTGCCTGCGATATTGATCGTTGGCTTGGTTGAACAAAGTGTTTCAATTACTAAATCAGCTAGTTCAGATATTTGCTCTCGCTCTCCACATTGGCTATGTTTCATAAAATGTTCGTATTCAATATGCTGATAGACAGTTGCTTTCAATTCTGAAAAGCTATCAAATCCCATCGCTTCCAATCCAAACTCTTTTTGATGGATTCGATAAGGAGTTAATGAATCTGTATTTGATTCTTCTTTCTTTAATTGTTTAATATTATATTGCAAGGGATTATCCAAGATAGGTTCTTCCAATATAGGATTATCCAAGATGGGATTTTCCAGTTTCGGTAAATCCTCTTTTGCAGTTGCCTGTGGTACTTCTAAAATTGTGTATTCCACTTGACTAAAATGACCTTTCTCATTTCTAAGTCGTGTGCGAATAATATATCCATGTTCTTCAAGTTCCTTAATTCCTGCATTGATTCCATCTACACCATCTCTACAAATACTTGCGTATCCAGCAATGCTATGTTTCCAGTTATCAGGTAATGATAAAATCATGGATAATAAGCCTTTTGCCTTTAAGGATAATTTTTTATTCTTCAAATGATGGTTTGCCATAACGGTGTAGTTTTTGGTTTTTTCTATCCGAAATACTGGCATGACTACACCTCCAGTTCCTATAAATTTTTCTATCTTTCTTGTTGCTGTGTTCGCTTTCTTTGCCACATCTCCAGTAGCTTAATGATCTGATTCTCCATCTTTTCAGGAGAATAGGACTTAGGGAAATACTTTTTGATTCTATCCGTTGAGAAACTGATTTTCCCAATTTCAGACTTCTTTTCCTCACTTAAAATAGCACTCATGCTTTCAAATGTACAATTTCCGTCCTTGGATAAAGCCTTAATCCGTTGAGCTTGGGAAAGGGAAGGAAAAGACTGTTCAGCATCTAAAACATCTAAGAATACATGTTGTTCCATAGGTTTTAAAAATGATAACTCAACAGCAGGTGTCATAGCCATTTGCTTGTTATCAACCATCGCCAAAAGCTCAGGTAGAAGTTCCGTTAATCGAATGTAACGCTGCACTTGGTTTCGGCTTGTACCAGTCTGTTCAGCAATGACTTCATCTGCTCTTTGTAACTTCTTCCCATTTTGGGGCGAGGTTAAGTCTGAGCGTTCTCCTTGCCGCTTGATTGCTTCTAATTTCATCTTATATGCAAATGCTCGTTCACTTGGCAAGATATTCTCTCTCTGTAGATTACTGTCTACCATGATAATAGTAGCCTTATTATCGTCTAGCTCTCTAACGATTGTTGGTAGCTTGCTTAACTCTGCAAGTTCACAAGCTCTATGTCTGCGATGTCCAGAAATGATTTCATAACCACCATCAGGGTGTGGTCTTGCAATAGCAGGCACAAGCACTCCATATTCCTTAATACTCTCAGTTGTTTCTTCCATCACTTCATCATCACATACCTTAAATGGATGGTCTTTAAATGGCTTAAATTCTGATAGAGGGATATTAACGACTTGTTCTGTTATGTCATTTTCTTGTTTGCTAGATCTTGGCAATGTTTAACCTCCTTTAAATTTTCTCTACGAGTTAAAATGGGTTCTTCTGAATAAGGACAAAACTC
>CAYJKD010000379.1:0-1823 GCA_964370595.1 uncultured Lachnospiraceae bacterium | reverse complement strand
CCTGAAACAGCTGACCTGATGCAAGGTATCGGTGTTCCTGCTGTTGCTTTTCAAACAACCAACGGAGATAACGGAAATGTTGTGACACCAATAGCATCTTGGATTGAAGATTTATCTCAAATACTAGGAAAAAATTTAGATGATTTTGATTTAGAAGGAAAAGCACTTGAATCGATCGGATTTGTACAATCAAGGGTTTGGGATGTGCCTGAACAAAAAACATCTGCATATCTAACAGTTAAGGCAGATACCATCAATATTCAGCTTTTATTTTTGGGATTATTGCAGTACTCATGACTATTTCATTTAGCAAAATCTCAAAAATGCAAAGCATTGTAATGATTGTATTATCTGGTATGATTGTTTCTTCTTTTTTCAGCGCACTTATTTCGCTCATAAAAACTGTTGCAGATGCAGAAACAGAACTTCCTTCCATCGTTTACTGGTTAATGGGAAGTATGACAAGTGCAAGTTATGAAAAATTGTTAATCGGTATTCCTTTTATGCTCATAGGAATTTTAACTATAGTATTGACAAAATGGAAACTAAATATTATTTCTTTATCTGATGATGAGGCCCACTCCTTGGGGGTCAATGTTAGGCGATTTCGATTTATCATACTAATTGCAACTACATTAATTACAGCTTCAGCTGTTTCTATGTGTGGTCAAATTGGATGGGTTGGTTTATTAGTTCCTCATTTATCAAGAATGATTGTCGGAAACAATACAAAAGTGCTCGTGCCTCTATCCATATCACTTGGAGCATTATTTATGTTGATTGTTGATATCTTTGCGAGAACAATTTTACCTATGGAAATTCCACTCTCAATCATAACTGCAATAATTGGTACTCCATTTTTTGCATTTTTAGTATATAAATCTGGAGGTAAATGGTAATGAAATTAGAAGTAATTGATGGTTCCTTTTCTTATAACAAGGTGGATATTTTATATGATAACGTGAATTTAAGTGTTTCAAAAGGTGAAGTTTTATCAATATTAGGTACCAACGGAAGTGGCAAAACAACGTTACTTAAATGTATTATGAATCTTTTGAATTTTGAAAAAGGTGCATCTTACATCAATGGAAAAAATGTAAAACAGATACCTAAATTATTTAAAATTATTTCTTATGTTCCACAAGCAAAGGGTGTAAATTCTTCATTAAAAGCAGTTGATATGGTATTATTAGGCTTATCTCCTAATATGGGGTTATTTGAAGAACCCAAAACAGAGGATGTATCTTTAGCTATTGAAATAATGAAGAGCTTAGGCATTGCACACCTACAACATAAACGTTGTGATGAAATTTCAGGCGGGGAATTGCAAATGATATTAATTGCCCGTGCTATTATTTCAAAACCACAAATTTTAATTCTTGATGAACCTGAATCAAATTTAGATTTTAAAAACCAACTTACGATTCTGTCAAAAATAAAAGACCTAGTTTCCCGAACCAATATAATATGTATCATAAATACTCATTACCCAGATCACGCTTATAAAATTTCAGATAAAATTCTTTTGATTAACAAAAAAGAAAAGAACACAATATTTGGAGAAACAAAAAATATCATTACTGAAGAAAATTTAAAGAAAATTTTTGATATTGATGTTTTGGTTAAAGAATTTAGAGAACATGATCATGATTTTAAAGTAATACTGCCTTTTTTAAATAACTAATTGTACATTTAAGCCGATAGTCTGAATAAACTCATGAGATAATTATCAAATAACCGTAAGAAAAAAAGGCCACTTGATTCGTTGTTTTCAATCAAAGTGGTCTTCTGTTTTTTAATGATTCATATACCTAGCAATTACT
>CAYJKD010000378.1:0-1831 GCA_964370595.1 uncultured Lachnospiraceae bacterium | reverse complement strand
ATTGAATTAAATGAAAGAGATAAAAAATTGCTATATAAAGCTTTCCGTAATAACAAAAAGATGTTGGAATCATTGAATATGAAGAAGAAAGATTTTGCTCCAGAAATAATGGATGCAGTTGAGGAAGCTTTAGTGCATAAGCTTACCTAGGGTGTTGCAAATAGACACTAAGAACTATATTTTAAAATGAAAAATTCACTTACCAGCAATTATTTTTTGTATTCTACGTACGAAAGTATGCATTCTAGGTACGATTCAAAAATACTTAAAATCAATATGTTATAATAGGTGGGCGAAATTATGTCAAAAAGAGATTTATTATGACAGAAGAAAACTGCTGAATCTTAAAATTCTAATTTTTAATAAAGCAAAATACATTTCGCTGCTCGTGGAGAAATCCGACGTTGCTTGCGTATCAGATGACGAAAGGGCAGAATTTCTGCCTTTTTTGTATTTTAGTAAATTAGAAAAGCATAAATTTTAGATTTATAAGAGAGGAAAACAATGAGAACATACATCACTCCATTAAACACAACAATCATATTAAGCTTTTTAATAGGCTTCGTTGCCTTGATAATTAATTCGGGAGATCAAGAATTATTCCTTTTTAGAGAATTTATCAGTGTCGATCTATTTTTCTTTGCTACAATTTTATTTTGGGGACTGCTATATCTTAAATTTGTGCTAAATCGAATGAAAAAAACAGGTGCCATTGCCACTTTGCTAATTTGGACATTACCACCTGCTTTTGCAATTATTAGTATTTTTATTATTATTGAAATGGATTCATTATTGCTTGCAGTAACACCGACAACACTAATACTTTTACTTGTTTTATTTAGTATAAAAGCAAAAATTTTTCATATTCTCTATGCGATAATTACATACTTGGGATTAAGTATTGCTCTTGTAGGTCCAGTGCTTATGAGTTTATTCTTTTTGCCTTGCTTAAATACAAGTTATGAGATATATGAACGTGATGGTATTACTTATGTTGAATCCCACGAAACATTTTTAGCACAAGAGTGGGAAACAACCTACCGAATGACAAGTCCCATTACTATGGTAGAGGTTGAATAAATTTTGTTCATTCAAATAAAAAGAAAGAGAGCTACACGATGCGAGAAGAATTTTTAGTTATTATAGTAGGACTAATCGTTTGTTCTGCACTCCTACTGTTACTCCACTGGTTTTTGGCCCGCAGTGAATTAGGCAGAAAAATTCTATCTGTTTTTGGCGATATTGTGATTATAACTGGAGTGATATGGGTATTATCAATTCCTTTGTGCACCCTATATCAAAGCTATCAAATCACTGAAGATTTAGGGGTGCAGACATTTGTACCGAAGCAACCTGTAAAACGATATCGCAGCACAGGAAAAAGCTCAAGTTACTTTTATGATGTGTTTTATACTTATGAAGAATACAAATTTTACATCGGACATAAATATCTACCAGATGCACAGGATACAATTCGTGATGGTTCCTTAGAACGACATATTTATCTAGTCTCAAACAATGCACTTGTAGAACTAGTAATAGGCGAAGAGGATTATATCCTTTTAGAGATAGAGGAAAGCCTTTCAGATTATAGATGGGAAGCCTTCAAGCGATTTGGTGCTATTTGCATTATTATCATTGCAGTAGTATTATACTTACAACATTTGAAAAAGAAAGATGAGTTGGAAAATAAGCCCATATCTCGAACGGAGTTGATGGCTTTGTTAGAGCAAGAACAACTAGAAAAGAAAGCCGATTCTTTTAAGTAAGTTAATCATGATAATCTAACAGCAACATAAAACGGTTGAAATACCGAAAGGAAAAAAGATGA
>CAYJKD010000377.1:475-1840 GCA_964370595.1 uncultured Lachnospiraceae bacterium | reverse complement strand
ACCATGCTAAAGATAATGATGAAGAATCATTAATATGTGAGCTTGAAGAGAAGTATAGAACATTGTTAAATAAACTTCGTGAAAAGAAAGCATTAAAGTATGTTTTTATCTCTTCTGGTGCATTGTATGGTTGTACTGAAGAGCCTGCCACAGAAATGGACTCAGTTTCACCTGTAAATTTTTATGGTAGAAGTAAGCTGCGTTTAGAGAAATGTATTCAAGAAGGACCACTTGACTTCTTAATTCTTCGATTAGCTAGTCCTTATGGAGGATTTAGAATGACAGATAATAGACAAGGAGTAATTCCTATACTAATTGAAAGTGCATTTAACAATACTCCGTTTGAAATGTTGAAAAGCGAAAATACAATTAGAGATTATTTGCATATCACTGATTTTGCAAAGGCTGTTAATTTATTGATTGAAAATGAAGTATCAAATGAAATACTGAATGTAGGCAGTGGAACTGGATATAGTTTAAAGTCGATTATTGAAATTGTTGAACGCACTACTGGTGAAGAAATTGAATTGTATCATGTAGATTGTGAAGTAGATTTAGTAGATTGTGTTAATTTATGCATTGATAAATTAAGAAATAGAACAGGATTTGAATGTGAAGTGACAATCACTGCAGGAATTTATAGAGAAGTGATTCGAATATATAATGATAAAAAAAGAACGAAAGAAAAGTAGAAAAATTCCACAGCTGTAGCTTAAAAAGTGAATGTGGATTTTTTTATGAAAATAGTTGAGTTAATTTTAAAAAAAAAGCTAAAATATAATTGTAGGAAGTAGACTTTATTTGTGATAAAATTAATAATGGTAAGGAAAAGGTGCTTTTATGAATTTAAAATCAAAGTATGATGTTGTAATTGTTGGTGGTGGTATTGGTGGACTAATGTGTGCCTATCGACTTTATGAATCCAATTCAAATTTAAATGTTTTGTTGATAGAAATAGGCCTAGCATTAGAAAATAGAGTTTGTCCTATAATTAATAAAAATACAAATGTATGTGTGAAATGTGATCCCTGCAATATTATGGAAGGAATTGCGGGAGCTGGTGCTTTTTCAGATGGAAAGTATATTATTTCTACAGAATACGGTGGTTGGTTGCCTGATTTTATGCCAAAAGACAAAGTAATTAATTACATTAATCAAGCTGATGATATTTTAATTAGATTCGGTGCGCCAAAAGATAGATTTACTCCTAGTGACGAATTAAAAAGAGAATGCATTAAACATGATTTACATATGCAACAAGCTGAAGTCAAGCATTTGGGAACTGACGCTAATTATCATACGATGCTTAAGTAATATGAATATCTAAAGGATAAAATTCAAATTGAGGTAAAATCAACAGATACG
>CAYJKD010000377.1:0-430 GCA_964370595.1 uncultured Lachnospiraceae bacterium | reverse complement strand
CCGGGTTTTGCAAATGGGTGGGGAAAAAAAAATAACGTATGCATCAATAATCCACTTGATGTTTGGGGGCGGGTTGAACTTCCTGCGATAGTATGGGATCATTTTTCTAAGAAAATTTATGAACCTAAAATACTGTATCGTTCTGAAAAATATGGTGATAGTACTAGAATGTTTTGTTTTAACGAAAGAGGTCATGTTGTGACGGAAAATACAGATGGGGTATTGACAGTAAACGGGCATGCATATAAAGATGATGCAAAAAAGTCAAAAAATTCAAACTTTGCTTTATTAAGTACGATTCGCTTTACAAAACCATTTAATGAACCGATTGAATATGCACGATATGTTGCAAGTTTGGCAAATAAAATATCGGGTGGTTCTGTTTTAGTAAAACGCTTAGGGGATTAAGAAGCAGGGCGCAGAACGGATG
>CAYJKD010000376.1:0-1868 GCA_964370595.1 uncultured Lachnospiraceae bacterium | reverse complement strand
AAATTAATTTTTTTGTGATAATTTTATTCATATCCCGCTCATCTTCGGCAAGTAATATTCGCATAAGTCGACCTCCGTAAAATTAGTTCGCTTTTATTCTATCATATAATTATTAAAATTTGATTAAAGCAAAGTCGTAAATATTATATTCAGTATAATAAATTAATACTATTTTAGGCCACCATATATCCATGATGATGTGTTCGCAGTCATATCACCGCCTTGAAATACATATGAAGCCGGTGTGAATAGCACCGCATTGTCAATTTCATCAAAATAGTCGGTAAACACCAATGCCAGCTCCGCTCCCTTTGACGCTTCGATGCGGGTGAGGGCTGATATATGCATGTCAGCAGTTTTGGCATAGTCCAAAAACTCGCCGAAAAATTCAAGCGGTACATTATTAGTAAACACTATTTTTCTTGATATTTCTTTTAAGTGTTGCAACTTGACTTTGTATATGATAAAATCAAATGGTTATTTATTGCTAACTTATTTATGCAGAGAACGGAGAAGGATCTATGAAAAAAGAAAAGATCGACATTGGCGGCATCAGCGAAACTAATAACGGTCAAAATATAGCAATAGAGTATTTGGGGCCGGTGACTTAGGAGGGAGTTGGAATGAGTACAAATGAGCAAAGCAAAGAAAAAGGAAATTATAGAGAACTGAAAAATCAAAAACAGTTTTTAAAACTTTTAGTGGCAGATACGATAAGCCGATTTGGTGACTCGCTCGATGTTATCGCCTATTCGTGGATTATGTACGAAATCACAGGAAGCGAGGCGCTACTTGCAATTGTAATGGGGTTAAACTATGTTCCGACAATTTTTCTAATGCCGTTTACGGGTGCACTCACCGATAGCCTAAATAAGAAAACTGTGATGATAATAGCAGATTTACTGCGTTTTTGCATCGTAATTTCAATTGCTATACTTTACATAACAGGCAATTTAAATTCTACACTAATTATAATTTTTACATTGCTAACATCGACTGTTGAGGCATTTCGTATCCCTGCCGCAAGTGCGCTTATGCCCTCTTTGCTCGACAAAGATAAATTCACTATAGGGCAGGCGGCAAGTTTTACGGCATCTCAAGTCGCAACGCTTATCGGATTTTCACTTGCCGGATTATTCGTGGCTTTGATAGGTTCAGGGGCTACACTGCTTATAGACGGATTAACCTTTTTATGTTCAGCATTTTTAATTTGTGCTATAAAGCATAAGGAAAATATTAAAGAAAAATCAGCAAGTTTAAAGAAGGTAATAATTAATTTTAAGGATGGCGCACTGTTTTTTGCAAAGAATAAAGCTATACAAACACTCGCCCTTGTCGGTGTACTTTTAAATCTATCGACAATGGCGCTGAGCATCTTCCAAACGCCTTATGTACAGGATTATTTAAACTCGGGAGCTGAGATGTTATCATATATAAAAACTCTTTCGGCACTCAGTATAGGCATAGGCGCAGCAGTTGCTCCGAAAATTAAAAGCATTCCAAACAGCAAAGTGTTTTTTATTTCGGGAATAATGTTTGGTAGCTGCTTTATACTTTCCGCCATTGCCCCATATATCACGATATTATGGATTAAAATGACTTTCCTAACACTGGCAATGCTTGGTATGGGTTTTTCCAGTGGTATTAAAATCGTCGTAAGCGGAGCCGCTAAAATGAAAGCTGTGCCACTTGATATGATGGGAAGAATTACAGATATTTATGGCGCAATAATGCAAACTGCTCTGCCTGTTTCGTCATTTATATGCTCGGCATTGGTGCTACATCTACCGCTTACTTATGTGTGGGGATTATTGGGAATATTGTCGGTCGTTGCCTTTAGTCTGTTGTTTACCACAAGAAGGTTAAAG
>CAYJKD010000375.1:0-1874 GCA_964370595.1 uncultured Lachnospiraceae bacterium | reverse complement strand
GATTAATTAAATCTATTGAAGGTTGTGTTCTTTGCCTTTCAAATTTCAAATATTGTTCCGAATTCCATTCCATAATTTTTACCTATATTTGATTTTTTATAAAACTTTTGTTTTCTACATTTTAGTGAACAAATTTTGTAAATCCCAATTTCTTATATCACCTATGCATGAGATTGAAAATGTAGAATCAAGCATGTTCTGTATATTTTTTAACCTGCCAGTTTTTTGATCATCATCAAAACCAAATACAAGCAAAATAACATCTTGATTAACACTACATGGTTCTTCAATATCTATTTTAAATATTTGATTTAGAATTCTAACATGCTCTTTATATGCCTGTAAAATTTCATCATTTTTTTCTATTAGTTGAGATTTATATCTTTGTAATTGCTTTGCAACCTTTACATCCTCTACTTTATTTGCAAATAATTCTTTATTGCTAAAGTGCTTTGCTTCAACAAAATGTAAGCTTTTATTTTTTCTATCTAAAATAAGCATGTCTATTCTATTTTGTGCATCCAGAGCAATTTCTATATCAAGCACTACATAAGGGCATTGCTCAATTGATTCTTTTGCCCTTGCTACACAAGAAAACCTTTCGTAAAGCTTTGATACGCCTAAAGCCTCTTTGCCACTAAACTTACTGCAATTCTCTTTAATTCGAGCATAACCTTCTTCAAAGCTTGAAATTATTCTTGCATTTTCTAACATTATTTCAGTAATATATGTTTGCTCATTATTTTCATAGACAATAACTGATGCATATTTTTGGTGTGTAGAAAATCCATTCTTTCCAAAAGAAAAGAGCTTACCCCCATGCCAATAGAAATCTATTACACCATCACGGACAGCCGCAAAAATATAGTTTTTACTTTTACTCGCCTGTGCTCTGTTATCATCACTAAGCTCATCTTGCCCAATAAGAATATCTTTACATAAGTTTTGTGTAAACAAAGAAGTTTCCCACAATTTTGTTATTAATTCATCTGACATAGAGCGACTAAAGTAGGCTTTCGGTTTTCTCGCTTTTGTATCGAGTTTGACTACATATTTTTTCTCATCCCACTTTTCCTTTGGTACAAATTCATTCCAATAGCGTTCATTCAGATATTGTTTGAGTTCATTGTATTTTGCTTCATGCAAAGTAGATAGCAAATCTTTGGGATTGATAATTTTATATTTATCCTGATTTTTCAAATTTGAACGCCAAGTATTTTCCATTCCTTGACCATGTATATAATTTTTATTAAGTAGTTCTTTATTTTCTGGTGGAATAATATGAATATGGACATAATCATCTGCTTGAACCGTTTCGCTTGAATTATTGCGAATCATTTGCTCTGCCCACAGAGTTTGTCGCATAAGCTGATAGAAAGGTTCATAATAATAAATTGAATGCTCTGTATTTGCTAATTGAGCGGACAAATTAATTAAATCTGTATATCTTTTTTTTCTTACTTCGCCATCTTTTCCATCTGCTTTATTTTCGTTACCGTAATGTTCTATATATTTCCATTCTATAAGATAAAGAACTCTTACCCCATTTAGTCTTGTTCCATAAATTAAGGCATCAATAGAAGTGCAATTACTACCACGAGTTGAAGTGTTTTCATTCAGTAAATCCTTATCACTTACTGCTTCAAACTGAATATATGCTTTATCGAACTTGTCGCTTTCTATAAGATTTATATCCGCAAGTTCAGAATCAATACTCTTCACAATAGAAAAGATTGCGTCTTTATCATGCCTTAGGGGAAATAAATGATTCAGACAAGAAACTTGCGAAGAAAGTGTATGGTTTGGTAAAGTGCCTCTCCACCACGCAATACCGTTATTTTTAAAATATGCCAAGGAGGAATCAAGAATATCTT
>CAYJKD010000374.1:0-1882 GCA_964370595.1 uncultured Lachnospiraceae bacterium | reverse complement strand
GTAACCATGGAGCGCTGATTGTAGATTTGAAATAATACAAAGCATATTGAATGGAGAAAATGTTAATGAGTTTTTTTAGTAATCTATTTCATAAACAAAAGTCTAAGCAGGATCAGAAGCAGCAAGTATTACAGCCAAATATTGTAGCACTGAAGGAGTTTTGCCAACTTATTTTGATGAATAATCATGAGGATGTTGTCAAACAGTGTATAGAAACAATGCAAGCGGATATAACAGCTACACCTGAAATCTTATATATCCTATCCAGCTATAATGATGTAGGTTATGCGAAGGAGACTTTGATAAAGGAAAAAACATATATGGTTTCAAGCGATGTTGGTGCACCAGATATGGAGACTTTTTTCTGGTTCATTGATGGGTTAAAACGTGAGAGAAACCTTAGATTTGAATATGATGAAACAAAATTTTCTGAGGATAGAGCAATGGATCGATGGTTGGGAGAACTTGCAGGACAGTTATCAGATCTATATATTTTAATATTTGATGGTGCAAGTGATACATACCACTTCATTGTTACAGACAATGAAACAGGAACGAAAGCAAAGATTCTATTTGAGAAAATGGCACAACATGATACAAGCTATCGCTATACTGCTGATTTTATAGATGGTAATTTTTGTGAGTAATAATTTGTAGTGTGATAGAAAAAGATTCTAGCGGAAATCATTATAAATTCAGATTTACAAATGCAGTGTACACATCAGAGAAAAAACATGTGAAATGCTGATTGAGCCATATAAGGCGAAGGTTACGATTGTGTAGAGTAGTAGGATTTGCTAGTTGAGATGGGGAACGTATAACTAAAGATTGTTTATATAATGAATGGAGAAATTAATATGAATGAAAAGCAAATTGAGCAGTTAATAAGAGAAAAAGTTACAGGAGCTATTAATGCTATTGCGGATAGAAACTATGAGCATATGCTGGATTTTGTAAGATTAGATACAACGTCATATTTTAAAGATAAAAATGAGATAGAAAGTATAAAACAATGGGGAGTACACATTAATCAACAAGTTGATGTTTTAAAACCAATATCCATCGATAAATTTGATGAGAGCTGCCTTGATGAAGAAATTGATGGTATCGGGGAAGAGTTTATTGATGAAGGTAGTGCATTTATAGGCTACTCATTGAAATCTAATGGTAAATATATAGATCATATGAATATGGAGTTTAGGGTGCTACCTAATGCTCTAAATACTATTGAAATATTTTGGAGTTGGAATGTTTAACCATCAAATAAGCAACACTTGCATAGCACTGCTTTAATTAATGCTATACGCAAAACAAAACCATTCACGAATTTGCAATTTTTAAGTGATAGAATAAATTTTGTATAATAATTCGAGGAAGCAAGATGAAAAAAGTATAATAATAAGCAAACTTATGAAGTTGTAAAAAATAAGGGCAGTTTACACAAATTGATATGCCTTTTCTTCTTGAAAATTTATGCTAAAACAGTTTTGTTTCAACACTTTGATGAGGTGAAAATATATTGTGAGATACAAAACACGAAATCTATAAAGGCGGAAAATAATAATGATACTTTAAAAAATTTCACTCTCTCCAATTAGCTTGCTACTGCTAATTAATCTATGTTCAAGATTTGTTTTAGGTTTAACTGGGATAGCGACAAATACACTCTCCTTTATATTTATAGCACTCGGATTTATAACACTATTTTCAATGTATTTAGGTAGTGATTATCTTGCGGGTAACAGTATAAAAAATGTGATAATGATGTTCGTTATAGCTTTTTTATTTTAGTAGATACGGATTTATGGGAATACTTAATTTTATGGTCAATAAAAGCAGATGATTTAAGACATTCAATTAGTGAAATTAAAGGAACTGGTAG
>CAYJKD010000373.1:986-1889 GCA_964370595.1 uncultured Lachnospiraceae bacterium | reverse complement strand
GCTATGGCATTATAGTCCGAATATTGTCTGATGACTTCACATACTTTTTCAAATATATGCTCTCCACCGTTTTGAGCATTTGTTTCTATCTCAAACACCTCATTAATTTCTAAGTTTTTAAACAGACCATATTTTATTGCAGTTCCACCAATATCAATCGTTATAATTTGCATCTGTATCCCTCTATTCTTTAATTGCATCCACATATCTTTTAGTAATCTCCATTGGTCTTGTTATCGCACTCCCTACGACAGCTGAGAATATTCCACATTCATAAGATTTTTTAAGCATAGATGGATCCCAAATTCCTCCCTCTGCAATAATCTTAGCCTTGCAATCTTTGGAAATTCGTTTCATTAGTGGATAATCTGGAAGCTGAGTTCCTTTGGTATATTCTGTATACCCCGAAAGTGTAGTTCCAATAAAATCAAATCCCAGCTCATCTGCATACATTGCCTCTTCATAATTAGAAATATCTGCCATAAACATCTGATCTGGATATTTTTGTTTTACTTCCTTAAAAAATCTTTCTAAAGTTACTCCATTCGGCCTTAATTGTTTCGTTGCATCAGTAGCAATAATTTCAGCACCCACCTCTACTAGTGCATCAACTTCTTCTACCGTTGGTGTAATATATACGTTACAATCTTCAAACTCTTTCTTTATAATTCCTATAATAGGAAGATCTACCGTTTCTTTAATCGCTTTAATATCTTCTACGTAGTTGGCACGTATTCCTACTGCACCTCCTAATTTCGCAGCGTAAGCCATTCTAGACATAATATAGGAACTATACAGTGGCTCTGTATGTAACGCTTGACAAGATACAATTAGCCCTCCCTTAATTTCCTCCAATACTTTTGACTTTTCCATTATAATTTCCTTTCAATTCTATTTTAATGT
>CAYJKD010000373.1:0-976 GCA_964370595.1 uncultured Lachnospiraceae bacterium | reverse complement strand
TAGTTTCACTGTTCTCATTTCTTTTGAAGATTGATATACTGCCTTAATAATTTTCAACGAATTCACAGCCTCTCTCACACTACATATTGGAGTTCCTCCATGCTCAATATGTTCTAAAAAGTCATTAATCAATTTTGTTTGATATTCTAATAATGTTTCTTCCTGTATCGGAATGATTTCTGTTTTTACAGTTTGCTCTGCAAACCAACCTGAAGCTAATTTTGCATACTCTGGTTCTGGAACATCCCATGTTCTGTATGTTAAATGAAATCCGTCTTCTAGTATAATCTGACCTATATCTCCCGTAATTTCCAATCGACTTGTTCCTGGTAACTCATGAGATGATGCGCTAAATTGTGCCGTATATCCCTCCTTAAACTGCATGTGGATATGAACATCATTTTCAACTTCTATTCCTCGATTCGTGCCTTGAATGCAAAATCCTGTAACACTTTCTGGCATTCCACATATCCAACATAATATATCCAGCGGGTGTGATGCTTGTGTCATTAGCACACCTCCGCCTTCATGCTCGTAAGTTCCTCTCCAACTAGCTGAATTATGATATGCATAGGTTCGATAATAATTGGTTGCAATCATTTGATAGCGTTTCATATTGCCCACAGCACCTTCTTGTACCATTTGTTTTACATGATAAAATCCATTTGCCATTCGATTGCAATATGCAACTCCAGCAACAATATGTGGATAATCTTTTGTAAATTCTAAAAATTCAGATGCTTTTTCATAATCAATTGCAATCGGTTTCTCTATCAGTGGATGGACTCCAGCTATCATACATTCTTTTGCTATATCAATATGGGTGTTATGAGGAGTACAAATAATTACTCCATCTACCTCATTACTAGCAAGCATATCTTTATAATCCGTATATGCTTTTACATCTTTTAATTGATATTTCTCAATTACTTCATCCATATTTGTTTGATTTCTACTACTTATTGCAGTCAATTTT
>CAYJKD010000372.1:1008-1902 GCA_964370595.1 uncultured Lachnospiraceae bacterium | reverse complement strand
ATTAGGATTATTTGTCGCAAATGGATAATTTGCAGCCTCCACCTGACTTTGTGTTATTGCGTTATAAAGTGTTGTTTTAACTACATTAGGTAGCCCTACTATTCCAGCTGTTAATGGCATTATACTTCATCCTCTCAATTCTTTATATAGTTTACCTGTTTTCATTGCTTTAGACAAGCTAAAAATGAATGACTATTTACTGCTACACAGTCTTTTAATGTTATTCAGATTTAAGTTCAGCAATGATATCTCTAAGTTCTGCAGCTCTTTCAAAATCAAGAACTTTTGCAGCATTTTTCATTTCTTTTTCTAAATTAAGCAGTAATTGATCTTTATCTTTTCGACTTCCTTTAGGTTTCTTTTTAATATAATTCGCAGCCATTGCTTGTGTTTCTTTTCCTGCAATTGCATCGCGAATTTCTTTTTTAATTGTAGTAGGTGTGATGTTGTTAGCAAGATTATATTCTTCTTGAATTTTTCTACGTCGATTTGTTTCATCAATTGCTTTTTGCATTGATCCAGTCATGTTGTCCGCATACATAATAACTCGACCTTCACTGTTTCTTGCAGCACGCCCAATCGTTTGAATTAAAGAGCGCTCAGAGCGTAAAAACCCTTCTTTATCAGCGTCAAGAATTGCAATTAATGCAACTTCAGGAATATCTAGTCCTTCTCGAAGTAAGTTGATTCCAATCAGAACATCCACTTTACCTTTTCTTAAGTCTCGTATTATTTCGATTCTTTGTAATGTTTTTGTTTCATGATGCAAGTATTCAACATTTAATTCCATCTTCTTTAGATAGTCCGTCAATTCTTCTGCCATCTTTACCGTCAAAGTTGTAATCAAAACACGCTCATTTTTTTGTATTGAATTGCATATTTCATCATACAAAT
>CAYJKD010000372.1:693-998 GCA_964370595.1 uncultured Lachnospiraceae bacterium | reverse complement strand
ATTTTTGGATCAAGCAAACCTGTAGGTCGGATGATTTGTTCTACAACTTCATGGTTAGTTAATTCAAGTTCATACTCCCCAGGTGTAGCAGATACATAAATCGCCTGATTTACTATCGACTCAAATTCTTCGAATTTCATAGGTCGATTATTTAGGGCACTTGGAAGTCTAAATCCATAGTCAACCAAAACCTGCTTTCGTGCTCTATCACCATTATACATACCTCGAACTTGCGGTAATGAAACATGACTTTCATCCACTACAAGTAAAAAATCATCAGGAAAGTAATCGAAAAGATTAAATGG
>CAYJKD010000372.1:0-683 GCA_964370595.1 uncultured Lachnospiraceae bacterium | reverse complement strand
ACGACAACGCTGTTAACGCCGCTGTTTTTCTAAATGTTTTTCTTCTTTTTCGAATATTTTTAGTCGCTCTTCTAATTCATTTTCAATGTTGATGCATGCTTTTCTCATTTTATCCATTGGTCTTGCATAACCACTTGCTGGAAATATATTATAAAGCGTATATGAATTCAGAATTTTTCCAGTTAATAATTCAACTTCACTTATTCTTTCAATTTCATCATCAAACATTTCAATTCTAAGCCCATATTCATCAGTATGCCCAAAGCATATCTCAATTACATCACCACGAACTCTAAAGCTTCCACGTTCTTTGTCTACATCATTTCTTTTATATTGCCTCGCAATAAATTTGTGCAATAACTCATTTCTTTCTGTTTTTTCACCTACACGAATTGTAAAAAACATACCACGATACTGTTCAGGATCACTTGCACCATAAATACATGCGACAGAAGCAACGATAATAGTATCTCTTCTTTCAAGTGCTGAATTAACTGCTGCCATTCTAAGCATATCCAGTTCATCATTTGTCGTTGCATTTTTTTCATTGTATGTATGTGTTTTAGGCATATATGCTTCGGGTTGATAATAATCAAAGTTTGAGACGAAATACTCAACTCGATTATTGGGGAACAGTTCTTTAAACTCGCCATTAACAGTGCCGCAAAAGGTTTTTTTTTCCC
>CAYJKD010000371.1:0-1906 GCA_964370595.1 uncultured Lachnospiraceae bacterium | reverse complement strand
TAACCTTAAAAATCATATGCTATTTAATAAAGATATCATGTTTGCTGGTGGAAATTGGACCTGGTGTGGATTCCTTCCTCATGCGAAACGTACACGTGCTACATTAATTCCTGCTCTAAATGTTTGCTTAGACCAAAAGATCAATACGGTTATTGCCACCTCTTGGGGGGATGACGGAGCCGAAACCAATTTAATGTTAGCCATGGCATACTTTTCTTATGTTTCCGAATATTGCTTTAGAGGAAAGAATTGCGATCCAAAAACGATAGAAGAGATCGGTATTGCTGTATCTCCATGTAGCAAAGAGGTATTAAACGCTATGGAATACTTTTATCTATCCTCAAGAAATGATAACCCTGGCAAAGGACTTATCTACTGTGATCTATACTATAATTTACTTGCACAGCGTTGGGATTTTGACGAATGCATCCATAGTTTTTCTACTGGCTATGGCATGCTAAAGAACTGCAATGATGTGTATGCTACTTTTTGTAAAGATTTGTTTCAAGTTGCTATTAGCAAAGCAAATATTTTAAAGATATTAAGAAATGCATATATAGATAATGATAACATACTATTAGATAGAATAGCAAATACCGATCTAGACAATCTAATTGTATTGTATGAAAATTTGATCTCATCCTATGGTAAGCAACGTCATCTCTCCTACAAACGATATGGATGGGAACTTTTTAGTCACCGGTTTGGTGGCATCATAGAGCGTATCAAATATATTAAAACTAATTTAAATGAATATTTAAATGGGGAAGTTATGTGTATTGAGGAGTTAGATGAACCTCTTATCAATTGTACTAGACGAAGTGATAAGCAATCTTTTGATGCATTTGCTCTACCATTTTTCAATTCATTGGCATAGCAATCTAACACCGTAGTTATGGGGCTACGAGTCTCATATACATGAGATTTTACAAGGAGAATTCAACTATGTATAAACACTATTTTCACTTAATTGAAAAATACAATTTACCACTGGAAGCATATAAGGAATTACTAATAGCTGGTAAAGAACTAATCCCAACTAAAGATTTTGAGCATGCGGTTGCTAAATATTACCGAGTTAAATTTAATGCTGATTTAATGGAACCAGATATGGAAATCCTCGCAAAAAAAAGTGGTCATCATAAATACAAGGTTTGTTTTGTGTTTATGGCTGCATGTTCAAAATATATGCTTGAGGATTATAAACGAGCAAATTTAAGTGAAGAACTTTTCTGAAATACCATAGAGGATTTAAAATATAAACTGTTTGAATGCAAAACTGTTTATGGGGTGTGGGGCAATTTTGTGATGTCTTGGTATAATATTTTCTTTTCACTCGATATATTTAAACTTGGTAGACTAGAGTTTGAGCGTTCAAAACTTAAACAGGATTATAGCTTCGGTGAGTATAAGTTAAAAAAAGAGAATAATGCATATAGCGTACACATTCCTTCTAGCGGACCATTAGGTGAACAGTTAAGAATGGATTCCTATGAAATGGCTTATGATTTTTTCAATGAAGAAAGGCAAGAAAACCCACTCATTTGCTTTTGTAATTCTTGGCTACTATATTCTAAAAACCGCGATATTTTTCCACCACACATCAATTTAGTGAAGTTTATGGACGATTGGGACATTGTAGAAAATGTTGAAAGTGAGATATTTAATGATGCGTGGCGCGTATTTGGAAAAAATTATGAAAAAGGAAATGTTCCATGCGAAAACACACAACAAAAAGCGTTAGTCCAACATTTAGATCAGGGTGGAAAAATGGGTTGTGGATTAGGAATTTTGATTTTTGATGGAAAAAAAATTGTAAATAAATAAGAATACGCTTAGTTACACCTCTATTCAAAAACAAGAAATGTACGCAATTTGATAAAGCTCCAAAACCTTGCAAGAATCA
>CAYJKD010000370.1:0-1906 GCA_964370595.1 uncultured Lachnospiraceae bacterium | reverse complement strand
CAGTAGGATTTAAACTGAAAAGGTTACAAATAATTGTAAAAATATCTTATCATAATTTAGATAAAAACGAAACAGAATATATAGTCGAAGCTTGTGCAATGTTGGAAGCTATTATAACTTTAGCAGATTTAGATATTCCACCACTGGAGGTTTATATCAAAACTGATGAAGATGGATCGGATTTTATTTTCGAACTTTTAGAAGATTTCTATGATGTTTTTTCTGAGTTGTCATAAGTATTAAGGTCAGCTTGTAGTTCTTTCATTTAAATCTTACCCACCCTTGCTTTTCATGCTAGTTGGTCATTTTTATTTGTTATTTTTAAATTTTACACTGTGAAGTTGATATGCAAGAAGAAACACGAAATGAAATAAATAAAATTAGGACTATATTATCAGATAATAACGTTTCATTCTAAATAAAATAAAAAATGATTTTCCCACCATCTTGGCGTTGCTTCTTCTGATTTATAATTATATATGATATCGATTGCATTAGTAAAATTGCACAATTTTAAACGCGAAATATATACATAATCGAGAAAAATAAAATAATGATTGTAATGCATATTGAATATGGTTATAATAAACATGCAACCGATTGCAAGAATGTCAATCGGATATTGTTAAAAGGAGGATATGAAAAAAATGAAAATAGCAGTCCTTGGATGTGGAGCTATGGGGATGCTTATTGGTGGTTATCTTTCAAAACAAAATGAGGTTACGTTGATTGATGTTGATGAAAACAAAATTTCACAAGTGAATCAATTTGGTATTTTGATTGATGAAAAAGATGGCTCAACAACTCACGTATTTCCAAAAGCAGTTATTGATTCAAAAGATGTCGGAAAAGTGGATATTGTCATTATGTTTGTAAAATCTATGTTTTCAGAGTCTGCTTTGAAAAATAACTATAGTATTATAGGTGAAGATACCTATATACTGACATTGCAAAATGGAGCTGGGCATGAAGAAGTATTAAAGAATTTTGTTAAACAAGACAAAATTATTATAGGGGCTACGAATCAGAATAGTTCGATTAAATCGCTAAATAATATTTTTCACGGTGGCGCTGGCGATACCTATATAGGGCTTTGTCAAGGAAATGCTGATACATTATCTAATATTGCTGAAAACTTTAGTAGTTGCGGAATTAATACAAGTACAGAACAAAATATAAGAAGAATTATTTGGAATAAGTTGTTCGTTAATGTAAGTATCAGTGCACTCACTGCAGTCCTACAAGTAAAAATAGGATATATGGAAAAAAGTTTATATGCAAAACAACTTATGAGAACTTTAGTATCTGAAGCTGTTGCTGTTGCAAATGCAGAAGGAATGAAATTTGATGAAGAAGAGGTTCAAAAGCACGTCTATGACGTAGTTCTAGGTGCCAAAGAAGGTTTGACTTCTATTTATGCAGATATTCGTGATGGGCGAAAAACTGAAGTTGATACCATAAGTGGTTTCGTTGTCAAAGCAGGACAAAAAATAGGGATCCAAACTCCTAGCCATGAATTTATTGTAAATATGATTCATGCTTTAGAAGATAAAACTAATTAATACAAAGAGGAGAAAGAAACATGAGCGTTGAAAATTTAGGTAATTTACGAGTGGTTGACCTTACTAAAGTGCTCGACCCACAAACTGAAACAAGAAGGCTGTCACTTGATCGTTTTAATACTGGAGGACCAATTCCAGATTGGCACACACACATGGACATCACAAGCCATTTAGGAACACATGTTGAATGTCCTTATCATCATCACGATGATTGGTCAGATGTACAACAGCTACCACTAACCACATTTATGGGAAGAGCATTATACGTAGAAATCAATCATATGACTCCCTATACCCATATTATGCCTGCTGATTTAGATAAAGTGTTAGGTGATAGAATTCAG
>CAYJKD010000369.1:0-1910 GCA_964370595.1 uncultured Lachnospiraceae bacterium | reverse complement strand
TGGAGAAAAAAGAATTATTGTACGAAGGAAAAGCAAAAAGAGTATATACAACAGATGATTCAGAGGTTGTAATCGTTTCCTATAAGGATGACGCAACAGCGTTTGATGGGACAAAAAAAGGAACAATCGTAGGAAAAGGCGCAATCAATAACCGTATGACCAATCACATTTTCAAATTGTTTGAAGCTAAGGGAGTACCAACACATCTTGTAAAAGAATTAAATGATAACGAAACTGCTGTTAAAAAAGTAGATATTGTTTTATTAGAAGTAATTATCCGAAATTATTCAGCAGGTAGTTTTGCAAAAAAAATGGGAATGGAAGAAGGGATTAAACTCTCTTGCCCAACACTAGAATTTAGTTACAAAGATGATGCATTACATGATCCATTTATCAATGATTACTATGCAATTGCATTAAATATTGCTACAAAGGAAGAAATTGAAGAAATCTCGAAATATGCGTTTATTGTAAATGAAGTTATGATTGAGTACTTTGATTCACTTGGAATTGATCTTATTGATTTTAAAATAGAGTTTGGACGTACAAGTGATGGTAAGATTATACTTGCAGATGAAGTATCTCCAGATACTTGCCGTCTTTGGGATAAAGAAACACATGAGAAATTAGACAAAGATCGTTTCAGAAGAGATATGGGAAATGTAGAAGATGCTTACAATGAGGTATTTCGAAGATTAGGGATTCAATAAGTAGAGGATATAAATATTTCCATGATTAATAGCAATGTGTTTGAAAATCTAGATGAGCTTAATGAGGAATGTGGAGTCTTTGGAATGTATGACTTTGATGGTAATAATATAGCATCTGAGATATATTATGGCTTGTTCGCACTACAACATAGGGGACAGGAAAGTTGTGGAATTGCAGTTAGTGATACAGAGGGGCCAAAAGGAAAAGTACACGCGTATAAAGGCATGGGTCTTTGTAATGAAGTGTTTACGCCAGATGTATTAGATAGTTTAAAAGGTAATATTGGAGTGGGACATGTTAGATATTCTACTGCTGGAGCGAGCACAAGAGAGAATGCACAACCACTTGTTTTAAATTATGTTAAGGGAACATTAGCTTTGGCTCATAATGGGAATCTAATCAATGCTCCAGAGTTACGTAGGGAATTAGAGTATACAGGAGCAATTTTTCAGACGACAATTGATTCTGAGGTTATCGCTTACCACATTGCACGTGCAAGAACAAAAACTCCATCTGTTGAAGCTGCAGTAGCATTAGCAATGACAAAACTTCAAGGTGCATATGCATTAGTAATTATGAGTCCACGAAAATTAATTGGAGCAAGAGATCCATATGGATTCAAACCATTATGTATTGGAAAAAAGGATAATGCATATATCCTCGTTTCAGAGAGTTGTGCTTTGGATACAATTGATGCAGAATTTGTACGTGATGTGGAACCAGGCGAAATCGTTACAATTACAAAAAATGGGATTGAATCGAATAAATCCATGGTCTTAGATAGTCAAAAGAAGCAAGCGAGATGTATTTTTGAATATATCTATTTTGCTAGACCAGACAGTGTGTTTGATGGAGTTAGTGTCTATCATTCACGTCTCTTTGCAGGGGCATGTCTCGCAAAAGATTCACCAGTTGAAGCAGATTTAGTTATTGGGGTACCTGAATCAGGAAATGCAGCTGCATTAGGTTACTCTATGGAATCCAAAATCCCTTATGGAACTGCTTTTGTAAAAAATTCTTATGTAGGAAGAACGTTTATTAAACCAAAGCAAAGTAGTCGAGTATCAAGTGTGAAGGTTAAGCTAAATGTATTAAAAGAAGCTGTAGTAGGAAAACGTATTATTATGATTGATGATTCTATTGTACGAGGAACAACGAGTCACATTATTGTGAAGATGTTGCGAGATGCAGGAGCAAAA
>CAYJKD010000368.1:1243-1912 GCA_964370595.1 uncultured Lachnospiraceae bacterium | reverse complement strand
CGACTAAAATTTAGTAGAAGATAATAATGGGTTGCTCATTTATTCATGTAAGGCATCCGCCCTATAGCAAAAAAGTAGTAAATCCAGCTTAGTAAGCAAACTTACACCCTTACGTTACTACTTTTGATATGAATCATAAGAGCCACAATTGACTTTCCCTTTTTAATTTGTTAAAATCAAAGTTAGAGGAAGCTCTGCTTAGTAATGCATAATTATTATTAATTTATGTTAATGTGGGATAGAATAATCTTAATGGATTATGCTTCTTACATGCACAAATATTTAAACCGAATAAGTGTTTGGCCATAAGACTGCTACCGAAAGGAATTTTATGAAAAATAGAAACATGAATTTAGATAAGTTTTCAATCATAGTAATTACTGTAGTGTTTGTTGTTGTTGCAACGCTTATTGGCTATTATGCAGTAACTGTAGATGACAAGATTTTAGAAGTCACACGCATAAAAATGGAAGACATTTGTGTGCAAATGGGGAAAGCAATAAATCGTAGTATAGAAGAAAGTGAAGATGATTTATCATTGCTTTCTGAATATGCTTCTAATGCTGATATCAACATGGAAAATGCAATCGATTTTCTGAAATCTCAGTCTCAAGTAGAAGAATTTGAATCACTCTACTATATTGATGTTAACGGGAAGGGCATTTCATT
>CAYJKD010000368.1:294-1233 GCA_964370595.1 uncultured Lachnospiraceae bacterium | reverse complement strand
ATTTTACGAATAACAAATCATTTATTGAAGCTAAGGATAATGATTTTCATATTGAACAACCACATATTTCACCAATAACAGGTGCTATTGTTTTTGATGTAGCAGTACCTGTAATCCAAAACAATATAACTACTGGAGTCTTACTTAGTGAGGTAGCAATTGAGGATTTGTATGAAATCATGGATGATACGGCAAAGAATGGTTGGATTTTTCTTGTTAATTATGATTTAAATATATTTTTTACCTCTAGCTTAGGCCATATGGATTTCGAGTCTGTGTCTCCTAGTGATATCGAAACACTGGGAATTGAAAATGTGGTAGAAGGGGTTGCAGATGCTCGAACTGGAAATTGTGGAAGCTTTACTTACGAGGCAAACTACGGAAGTGGCAATACACAGAAAATACTTACCTATGCGCCTATAAACATGACAGAGTGGGTATTAGCAGTTGCAATAGAGGAAAATGCGATTAACATTGATTTAGAAACTGCTGTAAACCACATTATAAGTATTAGTTTAATAATTTTATTTATTATCCTGTTCTTTATAGGATATATTTGGATATATCGATACCATTCCCTTCACTTCCTTGAAAGAACAGCATACTATGATACTCTTACCAATCTTCCTAATTTAATAAAATTAAAAAAGGATATGGAAGAAACTCTTAGTAAAAATAAGGATAGAAAATATTCAGTTGTAAAAATAGATATTGACAATTTTAAAGCGGTCAATGAGATGTTTGGTTTTGAAGTAGGAAATCGAGTGTTACAAGCATTTAAACCCATAAGAGAAACGGTGCAAGAACCAACTTTAGTTATTGCAAGGACAGGGATTGATGAATTTATTTTATTTTAAGGAAATGGCTTTTTAGAAGATATGGAAGAACGTACGTCTCGATATGAGTCTTATTATAAGAAGATGATACCAGAATTAGGAA
>CAYJKD010000368.1:0-284 GCA_964370595.1 uncultured Lachnospiraceae bacterium | reverse complement strand
TATAAATAAACTTAATTTAGCACATAGAATTGCTAAGGAAAATGAAGGTGTCATCATCTATGATTATGATGAAAAGTATACAAAGAAGCTTCTCAAGGAAGCTGAAATAACAAAAAAGATGAGAGATGCGCTAAAGAATAATGAGTTTGAGGTGTATTTACAACCGAAGTTCAGTCTAAAGAAAGACGCTCTTATCGGCGCAGAAGCGCTTGTGCGATGGAGAGAAGCAGATGGTACAATGATATACCCTAATGATTTTATACCTTTATTTGAGAAGAATGGAT
>CAYJKD010000367.1:0-1916 GCA_964370595.1 uncultured Lachnospiraceae bacterium | reverse complement strand
TCTTTTTCAAAATCATTTGCATTAATTGTCTTGTATTTTGCTAAAGCAGCTGAAACTTGATCATTTATAGACAATGAAGTCAAGGACTGTGCCCATGTTGCAGCGGCATTTTCTAAGGCTGCTTGCGATTGGGCGATTTGTTGTATACCGCCTTGTTGTCCTTGTGAACCTGTTCCACTAGTTTGAATGACAACTTTTGGCGTACATGCTGATATTAAGATAAGTGTGAGAAGTGCAAGAGAAAGCTTCTTCATTCTACTCTCCGAAGTGCTAAAATTTCAATATATTATACACGATTAGTAACATTTTGCAAAAAGCAATTATGCATCTTTAGTGTACTTGATTAATTGAAAAAAAACTATATACTATAAACGAACGAAGTTCAAGCAAGATTATTTGACACATTTTGGAGAGAAAAATGCAGATACACACATTGCCAATAGGGCCTTTAAATGCAAATTGTTATATAGTAGAAAACGGAGTCGACGCACTTATTTTTGATGCACCAGACTTTGTAGAACCAGTTTTAGAAATATTAAATGAAAAAAACCTTAAAGTACAAGCAATTATTTGCACACATCTACATTATGATCATGTAAGTGGAGTTGCTGATTTTATTGAATTAACTAAGGCAAAAGCCTATGCTGGTAAAGGGGATTTAGATTATAAAGACGATTTTCTCGCAGGTGGCATAGAATACGGCACACCAAAACTCAAAGATTTTGAAGCTACAGAATTGCAAGAAGGACTTGTAGAATATGGCTCAATTTCTTGTGAACAATTTTCCACTCCTGGCCATTCTTTAGGTGGTTTTTGTTTCTATTTTAAAGATGCAAAAATTCTCATCACAGGTGATACATTATTTAAACATTCAATTGGTAGAAGTGATTTTTTTGGCGGAAATCACGAGCAATTGATAGCATCTATAAAAAACAAACTTCTTGTTTTGCCAGATGACACTAAAGTTTATCCTGGTCACGCCTACCCTTCTACAATACTTGAAGAAAAGAAATTTAATCCTTTTCTTTCTTAACATAGAATACATCTAAATTACACTTATGGATGCACATCTATTACATGCAGCTTCAAAGTCTTTAGAAACTGTTGTTGGCTCAAGAATATCAAAAATATATCAATACGATTCAGATATCTATGTATTTTCTCTTTATGGAAATGCAAAGAAGAATTTTTTAACCGTAAGAACGGGAAAAAATATTCCTTTTCTCTTTTTATCTGACACGCATCAAGCAAGAGGCGAAACGCCACCTGCAAGCGTGATGAGGTTGAGAAAATATTTAGTTGGAAAACGCATAATCAATATGTATTGTGCGTGGTGGTCTCGTGTTGTCTTTTTTCAAGTTGCAGCTGAAGAGGGAAAGAATTATTGGTTTAAAATAGATCTCAAAAATGGCGTCAATCTAACTAGCGAAGATCCTTTTACAGCCTATCCTAAACCTTATTTAGAAGAATTTGAAAATCTAGATGAAATCTTAGCTCTACTCAATCCTACAAATAAAAACTTTTCACCCTACTTCACTCCAGCTTTAAGAAAAACACTTCAAGCAATTATCGAAGAAGAAAGTGATGAAAATGACGCATTTTTAGAAATAAAGTCTTTATTGATAGATTTAGAATCTGCTGAAGGCGATCTTTTCTTATACACAAGTTCTTCAAATAATGAAAATAAATCTGAAAAAGAAGAGAAAAAAGAGCTTTTTGCATGGCAACTTCCTAAAAAGTTACAAGAAGATAAGATTGAAGAAGTTTATGATAATGCTCTATATGCCTTGAATGAATTTGGCAAAACTCAAGTTTTAACTCATCTTTCACAAGATATACGGAAAAATGCTTCAAAACCACATATAGCAAGAATCAAGAAAATTAAAAACCTTAGAGACAAGCTTGTTGAAGAAGAA
>CAYJKD010000366.1:487-1918 GCA_964370595.1 uncultured Lachnospiraceae bacterium | reverse complement strand
GAGAGTGGTGCGACGAATAATGAAACGTGTTCTACGTTGGTCGCACAAGCTCCACTAAGTGGATATTACACGAACATTTATTATTTAATGGCGGTTTTGCTGTTAGGGTGTTCCTGTGATTTAACGATAAAATGCCTACAAGGATTTTTCTTGTAGGCATTTTTTTGTGTGCCTAGCATGGGTACAATCTAATGGGTTAAAGTCCAAAGTTTATCCTAGTAGTGGGAAATGAATGGGGAAAGACGGAACTTTAGAAGATATGAGTAAATGGATGTAACTTACTTTGGTAGATGTATTGTTTCGAAAATTTGGATAAAACTAATTAAATAACCAGATACTAAAGATAAAAAAATATTTATTTCTGAAAATAATTAAAAAAATGATAATTACTCGCTTTACACGTTATTGGAAAGCGTGTATACTGAAATTATAAATTAAATTTCTGTACTGTAAAATAGCAATGAAAACCATGGCTATGCAAGAATTGAGAGATTTTCTATTTTCACTTGGCGCTATAATACAAAATTTTCAAAAGGGAGTTTTTATAATAATGAATAATACTAAATTTAAGAGCCTTTCAACAAAAATTGCCATTTATCTTGCGATTTCACTAGTTGTCGTATTTTCACTTTTCTTAGTATCTTCTACTGCAACCTTACAGTCTATGTTTAATTCAAAAACTACGAATGAATTATTCGTTATTGCACAATCTAATGCAAAATCTGCTCAGTCAATTATTGACGGAGCATTATTTACTAACGCAAACGCAACAGATTACACAATTTCTCATTATGACGATTTTTTTGAAGAATTTGAAGAAGGTGATATGATTTTTTCAAGCCAAATTTTTCAAAACTATAAACTTAACTTAGCGCTTTATAACACTGAAAATTATCTCTTTGAAACATTTTCTGCGGCTACTAAAAATAATGATGCAATTGTTGGTATGGGTGTACTTTTTGCTCCAAGTGCTTTTGGAAACTTTGAAAATTATGCAATTTTTGTAGCAGAAGAAGCAGCACAACAAGGAAGTTTTGATGTTGCTTATACTGCAGATTATTTTGAAGCTGAATATTATTCTGTTCCCATGCAAACAAAAGAAATATATATAACAGATCCATATGTTTCTACTGCAAATGCAGGGAAAATCATTGTTACTGTTTGTACACCGATTGTAGTTGGAAGTAAGAGTGTTGGAGTTATTGTTACAGATATTGTAACTTCTTCATTTACTCAACAAGGCAGTGATAGTTCAGAATTTGATACTACTTTTTCTAGTATATTCGCTCAAAGTGGAGTATTTATTAATGATGCGACTACGGATGATTATTTAGGAAAATCACATTTTGATGATGCAGAAACTCCAGCACAATCACAAGATTTACAATCTAAAATAGCTTCAAATGCTCCGTTTACGACAGTGATTGGAGA
>CAYJKD010000366.1:0-477 GCA_964370595.1 uncultured Lachnospiraceae bacterium | reverse complement strand
ACTTGGTGGTCTGTAAGTGGAATTTCTACAGCTGAAATGAACGCAGATACTGTAACTATGGCTATAATACTTATTCTGTCTTCACTTGGGTGTATGATAATTATTCTAATTGTATCAATAATTGTTATAAGGCGTTCACTTGCTCCACTTTCACAACTTAATTCAATGGCAAATAATATTGCAAATGGTAACTTTGATGTTAGAACAAGTATTACTTCAAATGATGAAATCGGAAAGCTTCAAACGAGCTTTAATGATATGTCAGATATGCTTGCAAAAATTGTTTGTGAAATTGAAGATTTATTGTTCGCTATGAGTAATGGTAATTTTGATTTAGCTGTTTCAGGAAATGATTTATATGTAGGTAGCCTTAACAGTATTAAGGTTAGCTTTGAAAAAATCATTGTGCAAATTGGTAATACAATGTATGGCATTAAATCTTCTGCACATCATATGTCAGATGTTTCTGTAACTATG
>CAYJKD010000365.1:0-1925 GCA_964370595.1 uncultured Lachnospiraceae bacterium | reverse complement strand
TAAAAAGAGGGCATAATGCCCTCTTACAACTAAATATCTAAGCTCTCTTCAATTTTCATTCTATAAATCAAGCCTTCAAATCCTAATATTTTATTAGTTTCATCATTTCCATATATCCGCTCATATCCTTGCTCTCTGATTTTATCAAACTCCAAAGGAATATTCTCTTCACTAAAATTCAACAAAAACAAATATTTATATTCATTATCTTGCCTTAGTGTTGTGTTGATTTCTTGTGGTAAACAAAATGGTAAAAACGAATCAATACTATGTTCTTTACTTATTTTACTATAAAATTCAAGATAAAACTCCTTGTTTAAAGTGGATGTCAAATAATAAGAGGTTCCATCAAAGTATGTATTCCTTGTTAAAACTGGTGATGTTTTATAGTACTCTTCTGCATATTCTAGGATTTTTTCAGCTGTTTTACATTCAACAACTTCACATAGTTCCTTACAGATAAAATCTCCCCGCATATTTAGTCCATTTGCAAATACTTCACGAGCCTTTACTGATTGATGATCATACAATGAATCAACTTCAATGCTTTCAATCCCCAAAACTTCACTTAGCCCGTGAGGAATTGTTTCGATATAACACAGATCATTTTGGTCCACAACTCCACTGAATGCACCACTTACGAATATTCCACCCGCTTTGACAAATTCAGAGATTTTTTTATCAAAACCATCTCTTATCATATATAAATATGGTGCGACAATCATTTTATAACCTGAAATATCACTTTCCATATCCACTACATCAATATTCAACCCTTGTGACATAATTGCTTGGTAATGATTAAATAATTGCTCTTTATATCGAATCCCTTCATTTCTAGGTCCTCTTGAACCTTCTAATGCCCACATATTTTCCCAGTCAAAAATAATTGCAACATCTGCTTTTGTTTTCGATCCACAGATTTCTTTCATGTCTTTTAAGATCTTTCCTAAATTTGAAACATCTTTGAATACTCTAGAATTTTCCGAACCTGTGTGATTTACACATGCTCCATGAAACTTTTCAGAAGCTCCTCTACTTTGTCTCCACTGAAAATACTGAACTGAATCCGAACCATGTGCCACTGCAAAAAGAGAAGATAAAATATTCATTTTAGGCCTTTTTTGACGGCTGATTGGCTGCCAATTGGTCATACTTGGTGTACTTTCCATCAGCAAAAAAGGTTGTTTTTTTATCGACCGCATAAGATCGTGAAACATGCCGTGATTTACTGCCATATCATAATCTTCATGCTCATGCCACTTAGGATAACTATCCCAAGAAATAATATCTAAGTGCTCTTTGTATTTGAAATAATTTTGACCTGGGTCATAATGCATCATATTGGTCGTTATTGGAAGCGTGGATCCTGCATCCTTTAATGCCTTTATTTCATTTTGCATAAAATCAATTGTCTGATGAGTAACGAACCGCTTATAATCTAAATTATGCCCATTTACGGAACTATCTCCCCTAGGTGATGGGGTTTCAACTTGATTGAAATCGGTATATGTATGGCTCCAAAAAGTCATACACCAAGCTCTATTTAGTT
Source organism: uncultured Lachnospiraceae bacterium (assembly GCA_964370595.1). Taxonomy (GTDB): domain Bacteria; phylum Bacillota; class Clostridia; order Lachnospirales; family Lachnospiraceae; genus Brotaphodocola. The sequence continues at coordinate 373 of CAYJKD010000365.1, read as the reverse complement.
CCTCTAATGTTTTATATTCATCTTTCACAAATTTTCGAAAAGCATCTTGGCATAAATCACAATGACACTCTCCTCCATATTCATTAGAAATATGCCACAATAGTATAGCCGGATTTCCCTCTACTGCTTTTGCAAGTTTATAGTTTATATCATATGTCTTTTTCCTATAATCTTTTGAAGTAAAACAATGGTTATGACGCTCTCCAAACATTGCTCGTTCACGATTTTTATTTACGCGCAAAACACTAGGATATTTTTCAGCAAGCCACCTTGGCCTTGCCCCACTGGGAGTTCCTATAATCGTATAAATTCCATTTTTATAAAGATTATTTATAATTTCCACAAACCATGAAAAATCATAGTTTTCATCTGC
>CAYJKD010000364.1:0-1931 GCA_964370595.1 uncultured Lachnospiraceae bacterium | reverse complement strand
TTTAGTATATCCCTTTTCTCTTTTTTTGGAAAGTCGTAAAATAGAATTTTAAACTATTTTAAGAATGCCACTTTATCGTAATCATTACCTTACTTTCCTATTTTTCTAATTGATTATCCTTTGTTTACCTATTATAATAGAATGTAGATTCAAATACAAAAAACAAAGGATGGATCTACATGCAAATATATTATTACACACGAACAGGAAGAAGTAAGTTAATCGCAGATAAATTAGCAACGCAATATAACACTACGGTAAATGCTATTGAAGATAAAGAAAACTGGAATGGAGTTTTGGGATTTTTAAAAGGCGGAGCTAAAGCTTCAAAAAAAGAAAGTTTAGATATCATCTACGAAAAACCATCTTCTACAGATGATATCGTTGTAGTTTTCCCTGTATGGGCTGGAACATTCCCTCCTGCTGTAAAGCGATTTGTGGAAGAAAATCCGTGTGAGCAAATAACACTGGTTCCAACTTCTTTAGGATCAAAGCTAAAAAACCGCGATGGTTTTAAAAAGGTAATTGATCTTGTTGGAAAAGACATTATGAATATTGAGATTAATCTATAGGTAATTGTTAAATGCTTTAAGTGGCCCTACCCTTCGTTCCAAGGAATACATGGGGCTGAAAAGAAGGATGGAGTCTCTTCCATAAACATGTTTTGACAATCTGAGAAAATCTCAGGTAAAGAAATTTGATGATATTTAGTAGCCATAAATTTTCTCCTCTCTTGTGTGAAAACAATCGGTGTAGTTACCTCTATTATACCATAAGAGGAGAGAAAATTTATATAAAAGAACCAAGTAAACCCAGTAAAATAAAGAATTTCAGGCATTTGTAAAATGCCTATAAATTAATCTATTATAGGAGAATAATATGTGGATAAATGTAACAGATAATTTTTCAGAAAGCCAAAGATGCTATAGGGATACGTATTTAGAGATAAGTGAAGTTTATGATAATGTATTAGAAATAAGTTTATTTTCAAGCGAAGAAAGCTTATACGAAATATATATATCATATAGGGAAATGGTAGGCATCGTTTATTCAGAAGCTGATAATGCGTATGAACTACGCGAAGAAATAAAGACTGTACTTGAAAATGATTACAAACTTAATAATTCTCCTTCTGATGAATTTATTGAACAGTTTGCGGATAAATATGATATTCAATTGCCTTTTGATTTGTTTTTTGATTCATCAAGTATGTTTGATTTTTAATTTTTTATTACGAAATATGGAAGAGGTATTCCTTGCATTCGAGCCATTTTTGTTGATATCTTTGCAAATTTCCACTCTGATAAATAGAATTGTCTACAGTCATTTTGACGAAATTGATAAATCCTAATTTATGATATACTTCAACTGCATAAGGTGATGAATTAACTGTAATAACTTCAACCTCTGAAATTTCCAACATTTGGTTAAATAAGGCTTTGGCTACACCTTTTCTATGATGTTCCTTTTTTGTAAACAATAATGTTAAATGTGACTTATTTTTCATAGCAATTATTCCAAGAAGTTCATCATTTTTAAATGCACCATAAAAATTTAATGCTTGCATCATAGCTTTATAGTATTCAATACTCATTTTGTATGTGTTCCGTAAGCATAATGATTATGCATACCAAAATCCTGTGGTGCTTCTTTCAATGTTTTCGCCATATTAACTGCTTTAATTCCTAAATCAAAAGCAGATTGTAAGCCTTTTGCATTGTTTTTAGTTTCTCCTAAAGACAAGACATATCCTGCCGAAGTAATTCCATGAACCATAAAAAACATATTTAGTGTGCTTAGAGCAGACGATCCACCCATACTTCCAGCTGTAAGCAAAATCCCACCAACCTTATTTTTATTTAATGGTTGCACAGCGTAGCTTCTATCAATAATCATTTTACATTGCGAAGTCACATCATAGAAAAATATAG
>CAYJKD010000363.1:0-1957 GCA_964370595.1 uncultured Lachnospiraceae bacterium | reverse complement strand
CTTTGCGTGGAATTTGCCTTATATTTATGGTAATTTACCACGCGATGTATAATATGATTTCTTTTTTAGGCTTTGATTATAGCATTTTATATAACCCTTTAATGAGCATTTTACAAAAGATTATTGCATCAACTTTTATTATTTTATGTGGTGTTTCATGTTCTTTTTCGCGAAATAATCTAAAAAGAGGACTAAAAATAGCAGTTTTTGCAATAATTATTACAATAGCTACATATATTATGAATAATAATTATTTTATAAAATTTGGGATATTGCATTTTCTAGCATTTTCCACTATTTTCTATGGACTTTTGCAAAAATATATTAATAATATCGGAAAAATCGTTATGATTTTATGTTTTATACTATATTTTGTGACAGATAATTTGCTTAATCAAACATTTGACACGCCTTATCTTTGGGCTTTAGGAATTCGCGATAGTAGTTTTGCTTCAAGCGATTATTTCCCAATATTCCCGTGGATATTTATGTTCTTTATAGGCGTATATTTTGGAAAAATCATAACAAATCAGCAATTTCCGAAATGGTTTTATGAAACTCGGCCTAATATTTTATCAACAATAGGAAAAAAATCACTTTTAATCTACCTTTTGCATCAACCAATTCTTATGGCTGTTGTTTATTTGGTGTTATTTTTAAGGAGCTAATCTATGAATGACAATTTAAGAAAAACTTCAAAACTCATTGCAAAAAATGCACTTACTTCAAATTTCGGTAAGATACTTGCGATTTCAGCAACATCATATTTGCCTCAGTTTTTACTACCGATGGTATATTATTACACGGTGGTTTTTGGGCTTTATCTTGAGGTTATCTACGAAACTGATGCTAATATAGCTAATGAAATGTCAGTTCAGCTACTAATTTATATGGGGATTTATTATTTAATCCAAATTGGCTGTTCGCTGTTATTTTATCCGATTACTGCACGTTCAGTTTCGCTTTATTCTGACATTTTAAAAGGAAAACCAACGAAATACTCAGAACTTTTTGAATATTATGGTGACAAACGCATAGTAAAATGCTATAAAACATATTTTTATATATTGTTTAGAACTATTTTACTCAGCCTACCATTTATTTTACTAACTTGTTTGCTATCTGCTGGTTTAGTATTTTTCTTTAGTACAGACAGTATGATTTTATTAATTATGGGTGTGCTTTTATTTTATGCTATATTCCTTGTCGGAAACATTATATTTATAGGTTGTATTAAACCTATAGCTTTTGGAGAAGTTTTAGCATTTGTCCATATTGATGATAAATTTTTCAAAACAAAACACGCTATAAAAGCGTTAAACTCGTCGCTACCAAAAGGGCTTTTAAGATATATTTTCTTTGACATGAGCTTTTGGGGTTGGCTTATGTTAGCTTCTTTAGGAGCTTCAATGTCATTTGGAATAACAATGGCACTTTTCCAAGCTTATATGATTATGGCATCAATTGTTTATGCACAAGCAAGCTATGATGAATATAATATGAAACAAACAATACGTCCAGAATATTAAAGAGAATTATTATGGAAGACAATTTAAGAGTACAATCGAAACAAACTGCATTTAATGCAATCAAATCTAATGCAGTAAACCTAATAGCTGTTGCTGCTATTTCACTATTAATACCAAGTGCTGTTTTTATGGTGTTTTACTTCATAGGCTATATCGGACTTATAACTTCTATGGTTTTTGCAGCGCAAGATGGCGGAGCAGCTATTATAAGCGTTATATTTTTCGGTATCATTATGCTAGCTGGAGCTGCAGTAAGTGTTGCCTCGTCAATGCCATTTACAGTGAAATTAATTGATATTTTCAGCAAAGCACTTCAAGGAATAGAGTTTAAAATTTCAGATATTTTTGATAATTTCAAAAGTAAAGAAAAAATAATTAGTTCAATTAAACTTTCGCTTTATTTTGTAATTCGCTATGTGCTTGTAACA
>CAYJKD010000362.1:0-1963 GCA_964370595.1 uncultured Lachnospiraceae bacterium | reverse complement strand
TAATGGTACCTGTTTTATCTAAAATAACCGTGTCAATTTTATGTGCTGTTTCTAGGGCTTCAGCAGATTTTATTAAAATTCCAAGAGAAGCTCCTTTTCCAGTAGCAACCATAATGGCTGTAGGAGTGGCAAGACCTAAGGCACAGGGACAAGAAATAACAAGTACTGCAATTGCAAAACTTAATGCATGTTCAATCGTTGCACCGGAAAGTAACCATGTAATAAGTGATAGAATAGAAATTCCTATTACAACCGGAACGAAAATGCCTGAAACATAGTCAGCAAGTTTAGATATTGGAGCTTTCGATGAAGCTGCTTCTTCTACAAGTTTAATAATTTTAAATAATGTGGTATTTTCTCCAACACGTTTCGCTATGATCTTAATATTTCCACTTCGGTTGATTGTTGCTGAAATAACTGGATCCCCTACTTTTTTATCAACTGGAATACTTTCGCCACTGATCATGGATTCATCAATACTTGCAAAGCCTTCCATGATTTCTCCATCAACTGGAATTTTACTACCTGGTTTTACGATGCAAATATCGCCCACAGAAACTTCATCAATATCAATGGTTTGTTCTATACCATCACGTATGACAATTGCAGTTTTCGCTGATAGGTTTACAAGTTTTGATATGGCATCAGAAGTTTTTTGTTTTGAACGGCTTTCCAGTGTTTTTCCAAGTGTAATCAACACTAAAATCATACCTGCAGTTTCAAAATATAGATCCATTATATAACTATGAACTAATTCAAAATCACCCATTGCAAGGCCATTTCCTATTTTGAAAATTGCATAAATTCCATATAAAATAGCAGCACTAGAGCCGATCGCAATTAGACTATCCATATTTGGGTTACGTTTCAAAAGTGCTTTAAAACCATGTATGAAATATTTTTGATTGATAAAAACAATGGCAATTGTTAATAGAAACTGGGTAAATGCGAAGTTGATTGCGTTTTCATTTCCTAAGAAAAAGTTAGGTAGCCATAAGTTCATCATATGTCCCATGGAAATATAAAATAGAGGAACTCCGAATATAAATGACCAAATACATCTGTTTTTCATAGAAGTATATTCTCTTATTGTATCGTTATCTGTTTTTTCCTTATTTGTTCCAGGAATACTAGAACCGTAACCAGCGTGCTCTACAGATGTAATAATGTCTTGTACATCTAGCATATTCTCATCAAAAGTCACAGTCATTTTGTTAGATAGCAAATGAACAGCCACATGGTCTATACCATTTAAGTTAGAAACCGCTTTTTCTACTGCGCCACTGCAAGCAGAACAGGTCATTCCTGTTATATTAAATTCTTGTTTCTTCATATTGATTACCTCCTATACCCCCTGGGGGTGGTATGGTTAAATTATATATCTTACAAAGATTTTTGTCAATTATAAGATTTTGTATTATCTGTCTTTATAAAACATCTTATGAAGTTCTCATTTTATTGTATCTGTTTTTATTTCAATTCACATAATAAAATGATTGAAGAAATCAATTTTATCCGATAACAATATATAATTGCTATAGAGTCAAGCTAGAGGTTTGATTAAAATGTAACAGTTCAACCATGTCATTCATAAATGAGCAAACCGACTAAAATTTAGTAAAAGATAGTAATGGGTTGCTCATTTATTCATGTAGGGCATCCGCCCTATAGTAAAAAAGTAGTAAATCCAGCTTAGTAAGCAAGCTTACACGCTTACTTTACTACTTTTTACTGCATGGCTGAATTGCTACATTAAAATTAGGGATTAGAGGTAGTGAACATAGCAACATATTTAATTGCACACGATCTAGGAACAACTGGAAATAAAGCAACTTTATTTAGTGCAGATGGAAAATTGATAAAAAGTGAAACTTATTCATATGAAACCAATTTTTTCAATAGTACATGGGCGGAGCAAGATCCAGAGGATTGGTGGAAGGCAGTTTGTACTTGTAATAAGCGC
>CAYJKD010000361.1:1573-1972 GCA_964370595.1 uncultured Lachnospiraceae bacterium | reverse complement strand
TACGAAAGATCTTGTTGAAGTCCAAATACAGCAAGACAGTGAGAATGTAACTATTGTAGTTTCAGATAATGGAATAGGTTTCGATAAAAGTAAGATGGATAAGCTGTTTTTAACCACTACAGGAGAAAGCGTCGATGGGAATGGAATTGGTCTGCTAATCGTATATGAAGTGATTAAAAAACATGGTGGTAAGATTCAAGTGCAAAATAGACCATTAGGTGGAGCTGAAGTGATGTTGGTACTGCCAAGATTTAAAAACTTCTGAAAAACTCTTTACAAAATAGTAAAATAATAATATAATTACTAGATAAAAACGATAAAACATAACTAGTTATATCGTGGTATTTACTAGGAGGTGGTGTGATGAAACAAGTTGTATTATTGATGCCGGACACAACA
>CAYJKD010000361.1:0-1563 GCA_964370595.1 uncultured Lachnospiraceae bacterium | reverse complement strand
AAAGATATGTTAGGATGCTATGGAAATGCTGATATGAAGACGCCGAATTTGGACCGATTAGCGAATGAGGGGATAAGGTATGAAAATGCATACACATGCCAACCTGTGTGTGGACCGGCTCGCAGTGCTTTATTTACAGGAACTTTCCCACATACAAACGGTGCAGTAACTAACTGCATTGCTATGGGAAGTAATGTAAAGACAATTGGTCAGAGACTGCATGATAATGGGATTCACTGCGGCTATATAGGAAAGTGGCATTTGGATGGTGGAGACTATTTTGGATTCGGCAAATGTGCAGAAGGTTGGGATGAGAAGTACTGGTATGACATGAGAAATTATTTAGATGAACTTTCATCAGAAGATCGAAGAAGATCTAGATCACCGTGGACATCATTTGATGAAGACGTGACAGAGGAATTTACATTTGCCCATAGATGTTCCAATAGAGCACTGGAGTTTTTGGATGAAAATAAAAATACTGATTTCTTTTTGACCGTTTCCTACGATGAACCGCATGATCCAAGTGTGTGCCCAGCGCCATTTAATACAATGTATGAAGGATACACAATGCCAAACAACCCGAATTATGAAGATGATTTAAAGAATAAACCATTTATGCAGCGTTTATGGGCTGGCGAAAATATCAATAAAACTCCAGAAGAGTTAAATCCTCCGAGTAGATATCGTCAATTGTTTTTAGGAAGTAATTCATTTGTCGATTATGAAATTGGGCGTGTATTAGATAAAATAAAAGAAGTGGCACCAGAAGCATTGGTGATTTATACATCAGATCACGGCGATATGTTAGGTGCACACAAATTGTCTAGCAAGAATGCGACAGCATATAAAGAAGTTGCAAATATTCCACTTATTATTGGTGGTGGAGAAAAAGGGAAAGTGGTAACTACCCCAGCTTCTCATATTGATATTGTTCCAACGATTATGGACTATATGGAATTACCAATTCCAAAATTATTAGAAGGCAAGAGCATGTTAAATCAGATAAATGACACTTCAGTGGCTGTAAATGATATCGTGTTTACGGAGTTTACAAGATATGAGGTGGATCATGATAATTTTGGAGGTCTACAAATCATGAGGGCGGCAATGACCGAGCGATATAAGCTTGTGATTCACTTGTTAGATACAGATGAATTCTACGATTTGGAACAAGATCCAAATGAAATGAACAACTTAATTTATGAAGAGTCCTACAAAGAAATTCGCAACAAATTGCATGATGCAATTATGAATCACATGGATGATACGAGAGACTTATATCGTGGTTACCAATGGGGGATGCGACCATGGAGGCCAGAATTTGAACCCAAATGGAGAAATAGTGGTTATACAAGACAAAGGCAAAATGAAGAATATGAAGCAAGACAGTTAGACTATGATACAGGTGAAGAGATAACAGAAGCAATTCGAAAAGCATAAATGTATAATAAAAGAACAATTACTGAATTTTATCAGGTAATTGTTCTTTTTTCGCTGATTTACATCCCTTTAAAATACTTTACTAAATATAGTGTTTTAAATTTACTATTTGAAGAGATA
>CAYJKD010000360.1:0-1987 GCA_964370595.1 uncultured Lachnospiraceae bacterium | reverse complement strand
CTCCTAATGCTTCTTTAAATAATGTTCCTAATAAAATGCCACAATCCTCTATTAAATGATGATCACATACATGTAAATCTCCTGATGCTTTAAGTGTTAAATCGATACTTGAATGAAAAGCAAATAGGTGTAGCATATGATCAAAAAAACCTATCCCGGTATTTATTTCACTTGCCCCAGTACCATCAAGTTGTATCGCTAAATCAATGGTTGTTTCTTTTGTAGTTCTGCTTGCACTAGCTTTTCTCATAAACATTCCTCCAATTCTTTAATTAAGTTAATAATTAATTTATTTTGTTGTTGATTTCCAACACTAATACGAAAATACCCATCAACATAATTTCTAATATGCACTTGTTTTTCTTCTAAAGCTGAAAGTAATTTTTCCTTAATGCAACTTTTACCATAAAAATAATTAGCACTCGAAGGATATAATTTAATTCGTTTTGTATTTAATTTAGTATATTCGTTGTACATCGCATCCCGATGCATAATTATTGAATTAATTTTCCTTTTATTGTTATCTTCATCTTGTAATACGAGTGTTGCAATGCACTGTGTTACACTACTGACATTATAAGGAACTTTATACGTGGTTAAGTGTTTCATGTTTTCTTCACTTGTAATTAAAAAACCACAGCGTATCCCCGCTAATCCAAACGCCTTTGATAGCGTTCTAGTTACATAAAGATTAGGATATTTTTCTACATATTTCACCATGCTACTTCCATAAAATTCAAAATAGGCCTCGTCAATAACAATGATTTTGTCTTGTACATGTTGAACTAATTTCAATAAATTCGATTCACTTATAATTCTCCCTGTGGGATTGTTTGGATTTGAAAATAGGATGATACTGACTTGTTCTTGTTTAGCCATCGCAATAAACTGATCTATGTTAAAATCATCTTCAATACCCCAAGGATAGCGCATCATCTCTCCATCATTCATACTCACATAGTAATCATACATAGAAAAATCAGGTGACAAAGTTAATAAAGCCTTATCTTTTTTTATATACAAAGAAATTATTAACCCCAATAATTCATCACTACCATTTCCGGCCATAATTTGTGAAGGTTTTACTTCACAATATTTAGCATATGCTTCACATAGCAACCTCGAGCTATTCTCAGGATTCCGTTCGAATGAAATTTCACGAATCGCTACATAAACTTTTTGCAACATACTTTCTTCCATCTGATAAAAACTTTCATTAGCATTCAATATAATCCCTTTTTTATTTTCAAAGTCATATTTTTTAATTGCCTTCATCTTCTATCCTCACTTTAACTGCATTTGCATGTCCTTCTAATTGTTCTTTATAAGCGATATTCATAATCTTAGGTCAATACTTAAGTAATGCCTCTTTACTATAATGAATATAACTGGATTTTTTTATAAAGCTATCACAAGAAAGTGGTGAATAAAAACGAGCTGTTCCATTTGTAGGCAACACATGATTCGTTCCACCAAAATAATCAACAATACTCTCACAAGTGTAATATCCTAAAAAAACACTTCCTGCATTTTTTATTTTATCTAAATAACTTTTTGCACCTTCTACCATTAATTCTAAATGTTCTGGTGCAATTTGATTTGAAATTTCAATAGCTTCTATTATGGTATCGCAAACGATAGCACATCCGTATGTTTCAAATGATTTTCTGATTATATCTTGTTTAGGCAAACAAATAACTTGTTTTTTTAATTCGCTACAAACTTGCTGCAATAATTTTTCGCTTGTGCATAATAGAATACTACTCGCCAAAGGATCATGCTCCGCTTGAGAAATTAAATCTGCTGCAACATACTTAGGATTAGCCTTATCATCTGCAATCACTAAAATTTCACTTGGACCTGCAATCATATCAATATCTACTTTACCATACACCAGACGTTTAGCACATGCGACATAAATATTCCCCGGGCCAACAATTTTGTCCACACTTTGAACACTTTCACTTCCATAGGCCATTGCTGCAAC
>CAYJKD010000359.1:0-2036 GCA_964370595.1 uncultured Lachnospiraceae bacterium | reverse complement strand
ATTGGTAGATTCTTTTCATCAAGAACACATTGGCGTAATTATGGATGTTGTCTTTAACCACCATTATGATGCTCGCTTATCAGCATTTAATTCTTGTGTTCCATATTATTATTTCAGAATGCGACCGGACTATTCTTTTTCTAATGGAACATTTTGTGGTAACGATATTGAATCAAAGCGAAAAATGGTCAAAAAGTTTATTGTAGATACATGTTTGTTTTTTGTAAATAGGTATAAAGTAGATGGTTTTAGGTTTGATTTAATGGGTATTTTAGATGTTGAAACAGTAAATGAGCTTGTAGAAAAAGTGAAAAAAATAAACCCTAATGCATTAATTTATGGTGAAGGATGGGATATGCCGACTGCTTTGATAGAACAAGAAAAGGCATGTATTAAAAATAGTGAACAGATGCCACAGATTGCTTTTTTTAATGATGTGTTCAGAGATGTTTTAAAAGGTAAAAATGATCCTTTAAATCATGGTGGTTATTTAAGTGGTAATCTACATCTACAAAAAGAAATGAAATTTATTTTGGGTGATCGTGAATTTGATGAGGGAGCCTATTGTTTTAAGCATCCTAAAAATTCAATTAACTATGTTGAATGCCACGATAATCTCTCATTATGGGATAAATTAACTGGATGTTTAACTAATGAGTCACAAGAGATAATTATTAAACGCCAAAAACTATGTAATGCTTTAGTTTTATTGGCTCCAGGAATACCATTTATTCATGCGGGTCAAGAGTTTTGTAGAACTAAAAATGGTCATGATAATACCTATAATATGAGTGACGAAATAAACCAAATTGATTGGCCAAGAAGTATTAAATATAAAGAGGTCATCACTTATACCAAAGAGTTAATTGCGATTAGGAAACATTATCAAGCGCTACGATTAGAAAGCTTAGAAGAATGTCGAAAACATATTAGAGTGAGTTTTGATAACGGTTTATTGATTTATCATTTTATTGATTTAAATGGTTTAGATAATATTAATGAATTAGCAATAATTGTAAATGTTTGTGATGACGAAAAAACAAAATCAGTCACAGATTATTGGTGTATATTTAATAATCAAACAAGAACAGAAGAAAGAGTGAATGAAGTTAAAATTCAAGCCTACTCGTTAGCTATTTTAACTAAATAATAAGATTAATCAGTATATGTGGATTTAATTTAAAAGGAATGTCAGTAAAATTTAACACTTAAGATATGGAGGATTAAATGAAAGATTTATTTTTATCAAATTGCGATAATGAATTATTTCAAATAGCATTTAAAAGCTATTTCAATGAACTTAGTATTAAAGTTAATGATTCGCAAGACCTGTTTAAAGAGATAGAAAAAGACAAAGAAAGTAGCATCTACTTAAGAGTAAGCGATGATAATGAGATTATCGGATTTATTATTTTTAAAGAGACTGCGTTGTCTAATGATTTTTTCAAATCTCCATTAGGACATATTTGTGAGTTTTGGGTAGAAAAAGCCTGCCGCGGAAAGGGTAATGGTCAGCAATTGTTGAAACTTGCTGAAGATTATTTTTTGAGTAAAAATATTTTTAAAGTTATATTAACAACAGATAGCGCATCTGAGTTTTTTGAGCGACTAGGATATGAAAAAGATCCTTATATAGATGCTGAAAACAATGATGATGTATATGTTAAAATAATTAAATAGCACCACTAAACAAATGATAAATAGACACTACTAATTAGTAGTGTCTATTTGCATAGTAAATAATGTTTGTTATTTATTGTTAAAATGCGCAACATGAATCTTATCATCGTGTGTATATATTTTTGTTCCTTGCTCGATAGTTTCTTTAAAAACCATTTCATTAATAATATCACCGAAAGCTTGTGTAAAGTCTTCCATGCATTCACTAAAATATTCAAGTAATTCTTCTTCATCTGCAACTGTTTCTAATTTCCAAGCTACAACGTATTTATTTTGTTTTTGTAAATCAAAATCATACCATGGGGTTGTTTCTATTTTTTCAAATAAATCACAAGAATAGTCTTTTCGAGATTCAG
>CAYJKD010000358.1:0-2050 GCA_964370595.1 uncultured Lachnospiraceae bacterium | reverse complement strand
TGTTATCTGTTTAGGAAGCCTGATAGTGTATAACTGCCCGGTTGCAAGAAAAACTCTATCTGTGCAGTCACTATCTGGTCATATACCTTAAAATATGTTAGATTAACGCTGTTTTCACCGTAGTAACTGAGCTGTGTTTCCTGTGTTAGTGTACCTGTTTCACTGCTTGACGCAGTCCAATTTGATAAGGTGAGTCCAAGCTCTTCATCTTCAAAGCTTCCGTTTTCAAAGAGGTTATAGGCATTTGTTCCTTTGCTTGAAATAAGCTCAATTTTATTTTTGTTTATACCCTCTGAAACGTCGGTATATCCATAGTTTTGTGTTCCATAGACAACGCTCTTATCGAGGTTTGATGAATATGCAGTTGTTACTCTGCCGTAGTTATCAAAGATATAGGTTGTGAGTATATCATCATCGTTGCCATAGATATTGTCGTTACCTGAAAATCTGATGTTTGAAGTATATGAAACATCAAAGTTTAAGGTTAATCTCTGACCTTCGATATAGTTTCCACTTATATCTTTGCTAAACTCACGAATTTCAACTACTTGATTTCTCTCGTTATAGCCATACTCTACCTTGTACCCGGTTGAAGTTTCTATAGCTGTTATCATGCCGTCGGTATAGCTATATGACATGTATGTATTATCCGGATATGTAATCTGAGTTAAATATCCGTTTGCATCATATGTAAAGGTATATTCTTTTCCGTATGGATCGGTAAATAGAGTTATATCGCCATCGGCGTCCAATGTGGCAGTTGCAACTCTATCATCCATATATGTATAGGTTACTGTGTTATCGCTTTTTGTAACTGTTATTGTATTTCCGTTAACATCCTCGACCTTTGCTAAATGACCGTCTGCATTGTTGTTAAAGTAGAGCTTGTTGTTCGACTTATCTTTGAGTACTCGATAACCATCCTCGACGGTTATTCTAAGTCCTAAGCCGTCCTCATCAACTATAATACCTTCATCATCATAGAAGTAGTGCGGTGTTCCGTCGGCGTCAATATATTCATACTCGTAATTGGTTGCCATCGCTCCGGTTACTTCTTTTATAGTCTGTGAGTAGTTTGTTGTAACCCCTTTACCAGCTGATACATGATAACTTTCATTGTTTATCTCGCCGCTGTTGTATTGAAGGGTTAATGCAAGTGGCAATCTGTTTCCGCCATCTGCAAATATACCTGTACCTACAGATAGGTTACCACTGAACATATTAACGCTTGAAGCTGAGGTACCAATACCATGTGAATAGTATTCCCAGTAATTTTCAATACCTGTTGTTGTGCGATAGTTTACAGTGATAAATGGTCTGTGAACATAAAACCCTGTTTCGATATTTACATATTTACTGTAGTTATCATTTTCACCTGCATTTGTAAAGATTATCCCATGATTCTCTTTAGTTCCTTGATACCATGCTTGTGCTGCTTTTGTTATGTCGATGGTAAAATATTTATGTTTCATCGACTCATCAAGCACAATACTGTCTATAGCTTCAAGGTAATAGCTTGCATTATCATTATGTGGAACCTGCTCGTTTGATGAGTTCATCTCATATGAGTTCCAGTATTCCTCTGAAAAATATGCTGCAAGATTAAATGTGTATGGAGTTGCAAGGTAGTTATAACACTCATTTAGATACATCTGCATATTCGCATTAACCACAACACTACCATCCGGTATTGCAGGCATTCCAAACTGCATATATCCACGGGCTTTACCATAGTAAGTCACTTTACCAGCTTGAATAACAACCGAATTGCTTTGAGTTGAATAATTTAGTACTGTAGCTGATTTCGTCCATACTTGTGAGTTTAGCCACGCGGTGACTGTTGGGTCTATCTTTATTGGAAACTGTGTTTCTTCACTGTCAAACCACTCTTTATCCGCTATAACTTTAAGATATTGCTTATTATCTTGCTCAGTTATCTCATAACTAACCTCATAAGATATTCTACCATCCCTATCTGTCATAAATGGTGAGTAGACTAAAAATACCTCTTCGCCATTTTCATCGTAGAAAGTTATTGAGTTGTCATGAT
>CAYJKD010000357.1:0-2053 GCA_964370595.1 uncultured Lachnospiraceae bacterium | reverse complement strand
GCCAACAAATACAATATCTAATACAATATTGATTATACATGCAATACCTACTGCGATCAAAGGTGTTTTTGCATCTCCAATTCCACGAAAAATACTTCCTAATAAATTATAAGAAATAATCATGGGAAGTCCAAGAATGCAATAAAACAAATAATTATTTGTTTGAATAAATGCTTCGCTAGGAGTATTAAGTAACTGAAGTATTACATCTTTAAATACAAGTAGAACAATGGTTATGCCTACACTTGCAACTAAGAAAAACCCTGATAAATTTACAATAATTCCACCAATTTGATCGAATTTTTTTTCTCCTACTTTTTTCCCTAAAAGAATCGTTACCCCCATTGCAATCCCTGTCCAAAAATTTGTAAGAAGTATCATAAATTGGCTTCCTGTTGATACTCCTGACACATCATTTACTGAAGAAAAATTACTAACAATTAGGAGGTCCACGGAGCTATACATCGATTGTAATAGCAATGCAAGTAATATTGGTACCGTAAATTTAATTAGTTTTTTCCATACAACACCTGTTGTCAAATCATTCCTGTTATCCATCACTACTCCCCTACATTCTTAAACTCTTGCTCTAAGCATAACAATGCCTGTTCCAAGTTATTTCTTGTAGTGGTTGGATTAAGGCGCATAAACAACTTGCCACCTTCATAAAAAGTTGCACCATCACTTCCAATAAATCCAGCACACACAACCGCACGATGAATAATTTCTTTATGTGATAATCCTGTTTTAGAAAAATCCAACCACATCAGATACGTTCCATCTGGTTTTCTACATTGAATATTTGGTAGTCGCGTATTTAAAAATTCTAAGACAAAATCCATATTTTCATTTATATATGAAATACAAGCCTCTAACCATTCCTCCGCCTTATCATATGCTGCAATTGTAGTTTCTACTGCAAGTACACACGGCGAATTACAATGTAAACGATAAGAATGTACACGAAGTTTTTCGCAAAGTTCCTCATTGTAGCAAATCGAGTAAGATGACACCATTCCTGCTAAATTATAACCTTTCGAAGGTGAATAGAAACTGATTGTAATTTCTTTTGCTCTCTCATCAGCAGCCGTAAGTGGTAGATGCTTTTGCCCTTGCTTTATAATCATATCAGACCAAATTTCATCTGATAAAATTATTACGTTATGCTTTATACAAATTGATGTAACCGTTTTCATCTCTTCTTTCGTCCAGGTTCTTCCTGTTGGATTATGTGGATTACAAAAAATAAACACTTTTATCTTTTCTTTGATAATAATCGATTCCATCTGTTTAAAGTCCATTGTATAATATCCATTATTATTGATAAGTGGATTCGTAACAATACGGCGCCCTGTGTTTTTTACAACACCAATAAATCCTGGATAGATGGGGGATTGTAACAAAATAGGGTCTCCTTTTTCTGTCAAAAGGTCAATCGCATGAGATATACCTGCTAACACTCCATTTTGATAACATATGTGACTTGCCTTTATTCCTTTCACATCATAACGTCTATCATGCCAATTAATAATGCTGTCATAATAACGGTCGCTAAAGTGGAAGTATCCAAATATTTTGTGTTTCATCCTAACTTCTAACGCTTCCATAATTTCAGGAGCTGTTTCGAAATCCATATCTGCAACCCACAATGGATAAAACGATTCTGGAATATTTTTGTAAGGCATGTGATCAATTTTTTCACATTCCGTATTTTTTCTATCTATTTCTTTATCAAACGTATACAATTTCCCTATCCTCCAAATATTTTTATTCAATTATTATACTACACTACTCATTTTTATTCTATAAAGAATTGTTCTGACTAAAAACATATGCTATAATTGAAATAATAGCAAATAGATTTATTTGCAAAATGAACAGACTATGATGAGGAGGTTTTATAATGTTAAGTAAATACTTAAAATGGGCAAACAATGTTGATTTAAATAAACGTTTTTTACCCGTACAAGGATTTATATCCTTGATTGTCCTTGCACTTATGATTTCATCAGTTACTGCAATTGGTTTAGTCGACTCTAGGTATTCAAAAATT
>CAYJKD010000356.1:1685-2057 GCA_964370595.1 uncultured Lachnospiraceae bacterium | reverse complement strand
ACACGAAGAAGCTGTCCTGTATATCCCTATGTCATAAATTAATTCTCCTATTATTAAGTAAATTATAAAGCTGTTACAACGTCTGTCCATTCAACTAATTGAATAGCACCAGTTGGACATCCGATAGCGCAAGCGCCACAGTTTACACATTTTGTTGATTTGCCTGTGTCTTTATCAACTGTTGGTAAATTCCAAGGACATCCTGTAGTACAAGCACCACAACCAATGCATTTTTCTGCATCAATCATTCTAGTTCCAGAGTTTTCATCAGCATAAATTGCATCAGCACGACAGGCAGCAGCACATCCAGGCTCTGCAAATTGATTACAAGTTGTTGGAGCAAATCCCCATAAACCATAAACGCCATGGCCA
>CAYJKD010000356.1:0-1675 GCA_964370595.1 uncultured Lachnospiraceae bacterium | reverse complement strand
CATGAGCTACATCGTCACCTAACCCTGTTTCTTTGTTGAATTCACCTACATATAAATTATCTCTGATATTAAGTCTTGCAAGATTTGCAGAAACTTTTTTATCGTGAGTTAGTGAACAGTTTAATTCACATCTTTGACAGCCAACACATTTTGCACTATTTGCAACTAATAAACCTGTTGGAGTAGCTAAAACTGAAACTTTACCATCATCAACCTCTGATTGTGAGCAACCGAATAGTGAAAGCATTGCACCAGTCATAGTGATACCAGCAATCCCTTTACCAGACATTTTTAGGAATTGACGTCTTGAATAATCTTTATCGAACATTCCATTTTTTCTTTCTTCTGACACGTTAAATTCTCCTTTGTTGTTAAATTTTTTCAAAAAACATTTATATTAGATAACTATTATATAAATAATATATTATCTAATATGTAATTATACTCATTCGATAAAAAAATGTCAATATAGTTGTTTTAAAATTAACAAATTTGTCAAAGTAAATCAAATTTAATCGATAAAAATTTACATAATAGTAATAATGCCTAAAATTTAAGGTTAAAAGTAGAGTTGATTTAGTTAACTGAAACTAACTTTGTGTGATTTTTGAGAGATCAAGGAGAAAATCAGTATTGACATTTTTGAAAACATGGTATATTATCTAATTGTTAGCAATTTGCTAATATCTCCGAGCTTTGTTTTCCTGTGGGCATACGTCTATGGAAATAAAGCCTTGGGTTACTAAAAGAAATTTTGTAGCCTTCCGTTTTGAAAAGGAGTCATATATCAAGGTGAAAAGCAGTTTGTTTGCTTTGTTTTTGTGTGACTTATTTTTATAAATGGGTCGCATTATTTTTTTTCAAAAAACAAAAAACATTTAAAAGCAAAAAAACAGAGAGGAATCACCACACCTATGAAAAAACTAATTACACTATTACTAATTTTCACACTTGCAGTATCATTAACAGCTTGCTCAAGTGAAGAAATATCAATTGAGGGTAGCTTTAATTTAAACGAAACTGAAATTTTAATGAGCGAAGTTGCAGAGTATGAGGCAGTAACACAAACTGTTGTTGAACAAACACAGGTTGCAGAAAATGAAATCGATGTTACTGGAGCAGATTTTGCACGCCTATTAGAAGATAATGGCTTTACTCAATCGGATTTAACAAAAATTACTTTAGAGGCTGGAGATGGATATATTGTTGAAATACCACAGGAAGCTTTAGAAAGCCAAATATTATTAGTTTATAGCGTTGATGGGGAAGTTTTAGATGAAACATCTGCTCCACTAAGAGTTGTAATTCCTAGTCAGCCAGCTAAATACTGGGTTAAAAATATAGTGAGTATAACAGTGGAATAAATTTAAAAAGTATGGTGATATAAATGAAAAAACTAACAGCTAATTTTACGATATTTGAATTAGTAATATTATCCTTTATGGCAGCACTTGGAATTGCTATAAAGCCATTTATTATGCCAATTGTATACTTTATATCAACCCCACTTTTAATTCCAGGCGGCTCTTTAGCTGGTGGATTTTATATGCTGTGGATTATCCTAGGAGCTTCACTTGTTAATAAGCCTTTTTCAGCTTCAATTATAGGATTTATGCAAGCTATAATGGTTATTTTAACTGGAACTGTTGGCAGTCATGGTATATTAAGTTTAATA
>CAYJKD010000355.1:0-2077 GCA_964370595.1 uncultured Lachnospiraceae bacterium | reverse complement strand
ATTGTAGATTCTGCAAAACACATACGTTACACAAAGAAACTAAGTAAGGAGTGTATGTTATGGAAGAAAATACAAATGTCAATATCGAAGAGAAAAAATCCGTTGTAAAAAAAGAAAAAAAAGAAAAAAAGAAAAGTTTCTTTAAAGGATTAAAGTCTGAATTTAAGAAAATTGTATGGCCTAACCAAGAAACTACTACCAAAAGAACTGTACTAGTTGTATTTGTTGCAGTTGCTTTGGGTCTTGTAATCGCACTATTGGATTTTGTAATCAGATGGGGCTTAAGCTTCATTGTTTAATGAGATTTGATGAAAGCGAGGAAGAGAAATGTCAGAAGCGAGATGGTATGTGGTTCATACGTATTCCGGTTATGAAAACAAAGTTAAAGTAGATATTGAGAAGACAATTGAAAATCGAAATCTTGAAGAACAAATTTTAGAGGTTTCTGTTCCGATGTTAGAAGTGGCGGAATTGAAAAATGGTGTTGAGAAAAAGGCTGATAAAAAAATGTTCCCAGGCTATGTACTTATCCACATGGTTATGAATGATGAGACATGGTATGTGGTAAGAAACACACGTGGTGTAACAGGTTTTGTAGGACCTGGATCAAAACCAGTTCCACTTACAGAAGAAGAGATGCTGAGTTTAGGATTTGTTAGAAAAGAAGTAATTGGAGGTTATGCAATAGGTGATACAATTGTTGTAAAATCTGGAGCATGGAAAGATACTATTGCTGCTGTAAAAGCAGTTGATGATCTGAAACAAACGATTACTATCGAGGTTGAGATGTTCGGAAACCGTGGAACATCGGTTGAAATAGCGTTCACAGAAGTGGCGCATATGTAACAAAAGGAATGATTGAAGTGATTCAATCACGGCAGAAGTTTATGTCGCTCGTGGGAGGGAAATCCCCGACAATACCACAATATTAGGAGGTCATTATCATGGCAAAAAAAGTAACAGGTTACATCAAATTACAGATTCCAGCGGGAAAAGCTACTCCTGCACCACCAGTTGGACCAGCACTTGGACAACATGGTGTTAATATCGTTCAATTCACAAAAGAATTTAACGCTAGAACTGCAGATCAAGGAGATTTGATCATTCCAGTTGTTATCACTGTGTATGCAGATAGAAGTTTTAGCTTTATCACAAAAACTCCACCAGCTGCTGTGCTTTTAAAGAAAGCTTGCAAACTAAAATCAGGTTCTGCAACTCCAAATAAAGTAAAAGTAGCAACTATCTCAAAAGCAGAAGTTCAAAAGATTGCTGAACTTAAAATGCCAGACTTAAATGCAGCTAGCCTAGAAGCAGCTATTAGCATGATTTCAGGAACTGCAAGAAGTATGGGTATCACTGTAGAAGAGTAAAGCAAGAGTAAAAAAAGATGCTCTTGTCACAAATAAACGTGGGAGGGAAATCCCCGACAATACCACTAGGAGGTTATTAATATGAAACATGGAAAAAGATACGTAGAAGCGGCTAAAGCAGTAGACCGTTCTAATCTTTATGATACAACAGATGCTATCGCATTAGTGAAAAAAACTGCAGTAGCAAAATTTGATGAAACAATTGAAGCTCATATCAGAACAGGTTGTGATGGACGTCACGCTGATCAACAGATTCGTGGAGCAGTAGTTTTGCCACACGGAACAGGTAAAGTAACTAGAATCTTAGTTTTTGCTAAAGGTGCAAAAGCGGATGAAGCTGTAGCAGCTGGTGCTGACCACGTAGGTGGAGAAGAGTTGATTCCAAAGATTCAAAATGAAGGTTGGTTGGATTTTGATGTAGTTGTAGCTACTCCAGATATGATGGGTGTAGTAGGTCGTCTTGGTCGTGTTCTTGGACCAAAAGGCTTAATGCCAAACCCAAAAGCTGGAACTGTAACAATGGATGTTACAAAAGCGATCAATGATATCAAAGCTGGTAAGATTGAGTACAGACTAGATAAGACAAATATTATCCACGTGCCAGTTGGAAAAGCTTCTTTTACAGAAGAACAATTAGCGGACAACTTCCAAACGCTTATGGATGCAGTTATTAAAGCGAAACCAAGTGCAGTAAAAGGTGCGTTTAT
>CAYJKD010000354.1:0-2100 GCA_964370595.1 uncultured Lachnospiraceae bacterium | reverse complement strand
TATCATCTGCAGCAGAACTTGCATCTGTTGCTGTAGAACTAGGATTTTCTGCCACAGAGCTTGTGTCAGCAGGTTCTGTTGTGTCACATGCAACAAATGCTGTTGTTGCCATTAAGCCAGCTAAAATAAGGGTAATCGCTTTTTTCATTTTCATCTTCCTTTCAAAATAAATATATCATATCCCGTCAAGTCGACAGGTTATAAACATAGAAACTACAAACATCACATCATTATGTAATATGAATTTACTTTATTTTCATAAAATATAACTTATAGTCAAATGATATCAAGTATTTCTTTATTATTTAGTGAATACTTACACATTATATACTATGCAATTAGAAATGTAATTAATAATTTATTTCGCATTTATTAATTTTTTTATTTTAGCTAAAAAAATCATCATAGACAGACTAAAAATTAATCTGTCTATGATGAAAAAAATTATTACATAGCTTCGTAAGCTGCTTGTTGAATTGCAAGTAGATCAGCTACACCTAAAGTTTCAAGTTGAGCTAAGTGATCGTCCCATCTAGCATCGATATCACCGTTTAGAATCATATCAGCATAGAAAGAATCATAATAAGTGTTTAATTGAGCATTTAAGTCAACAATCATTTTAGCATCTGCTTCATCAGCATAAACTAATTTTGGAACTAGGATTTCTGTTGGAGGAATAAATGGTGAATATTGTTCCATTGCTCTCCATAACAATGTACCATTGTTTAGTTCAGGATCTGGAGCACTCATACCCCATTCCCAGTCAGGGTGTGTTCCACCAACTGCGATTTGTTGCCAAGAATAGTTAGTTGTTCCTGGATTTTCAATTTGTCTAAATGTTGGTTGATTTCCTCTTTCTCCAAGAACTTCAGTATCTTCAGGAAGATATTCCCAATAAACATTTTCTTCACCAAGATAAGTCATAGTACCGATTTCTTCTTCATAAAGTGCATCTATCATTTTAAATGTTGCCAAAGGATAAACTGCACGGTCAGTAATGTTAACTTTTACAGAAGGATACGGAGGGTTATATCTAGCGTATCTAACTCCTTCAGGACCTTCTAGTGGACTTAATAATGTATAATTAGTCCAGTCGCCTGGTTCATTATTAACCATAGCTGTAAATGCAGAAGGAGATCCTCCTGAAGTAACACCTACTATTTGAGGGTCAGAAGCTGTCAATGCTTTTAGCCCATTTTGATCTTGTGTAAACATTAAATCTGTTAGTAAACCTTCTTCAGCTAGAGAATTCATGTATTTTAGTCCTTCTTTGAATTCGTCTTGAGCCGGTACATAGATAATTTCGCCGTCTTGCATATTTGTTTTAGTGTTTGCATCGAAATAGATAAATGAATTCATCAAGTAATGATAAGGTGAAGTATTCCAACCTGTTCTTGCACCTGTCAATGGGATTTCATCAGCTAAACCATTTCCGTTAGGATCTTCTGTTTTAAATGCCATTAATACATCATAGAATTCTTCAGTAGTTTCTGGTAAGTCTAAACCAAGTGTGTCAAGCCATGGTTGATAGATATATGTTCTGAAAGGAACAAATCCATGCCCACCACCTGTAGGTTGACCCATAGAATAAATATTTCCATCAGGCATCACTAGTGAATCCCAATAATATTGCTCACCTAAACCAAGATCAAATTCTTTTTGTTTACGAATATCAAAATAGTAAGCTTGACCACTGTCATAATATTCATTAAGTGGAAGTAGATAGCCTTGTTGTCCGTATGAATATTGTGTAGCTCCATCCCACCAAGTTCCAAATATAACTTCTTGATAATCATCAGAAGCAAACATGATATTAAGTTTCGCATTTTTGTCAGCACTTGTTGTCATAGTCCAGTCAATATGAATATTTGTCAAATCTTCTAAGTAAGTTGAAAACCAGTTTGTACCATATTCTAAGTCAGAATTGGTATCGGTATGAGGTGCAGTGAAGATAGAAACAGTAATTTTATCTCCAATAACTACAGGAAATTCACCAGGTGCAGATACTTCAATATCTCCATCCATATATTTCATTTCCTCTTCGCTATCATCTGCAGCAGAACTTGCATCTGTTGCTGTAGAACTAGGATTTTCTGCCAC
>CAYJKD010000353.1:0-2102 GCA_964370595.1 uncultured Lachnospiraceae bacterium | reverse complement strand
AGAGAGATTTTTTTTGAGTTTTTCAGCACGATTAGCCTCTTTATTTTGAACATCAATGAGTCGTTCTTTTAGAGTTACCAATTGTTCATTGGTATCCTTAAAATCACCAATATTCTCTAAATTGCATATAGCTTGTTTTATAGCTGTACTTTTGTTTTTTCTTGCCATCAATAAAGATGATTCATAGATATCATTATTTCGTATATACACTAATTTGTCAGTACATTGTTGCAGTTTTTCAGAGGAATCTTCATAAGCTCGTATAAGCGAAAAAACTCGACCAAGTTGAGCAAAATCTTGTTTGGTTTCTGCAGTGGATAAGGCATTACTAGCAGTTTGAAAAATATATGAAAGTAGAGTGTCTTCTTCTAGTTCTGATACATACAAATTGTGATTATCAAGTAAAGTTTTATATGATTCAGGAGCTGATATTTCTGTTGATATTATTTGTTCATAAACTTGAGCATGTATTTCCTCGATCTTATCAAAAAATACAGAACAATTTAGACCATACAGAGCAATTGAATCATAACAGTAATTGATTTTACGGATACTGGAATTCAGATCACTTCCCCAAGTATCTGTGCATTCAAGTTTTTTGCTTAACATTCTATTGATTGCATCTTCGAGTTCGGCATCAATTTGGAAGGCTTTAGCAAGTTGTTCGATTTGATCTTCTTCATTAGGAATTAACGTGTATAGAAGTGCATAGGTCTCTATTTCAAAAGGATCCAATGCGATAGAGTCTAGAAGTTTTTCGACTGCTAATGAGGTTGATATATTATTTTGGAGTAACGCATTGTAGATATTTTCGAAAATGGCTTTTGCACTTGTTATATCACAGTTTGGGAATTTTAGGTTTAATTCTTCAGAAAAAATATCAATCAATACACGGGTAATCCCTGAATGTAGAGAACCGCAATCAGAAATCAATTGTTCTCGAAAAGCCCCATTTTGTAAAGTATTTCGAATTAATTGATTACGCTCACATTCCTTAGCAGGATCATTGTGTGGAACGGTAATGTTTTTTAGTTTAGTCAATTCCTTTAGTGCGGTAGATGCCTTGAATTCTTTGTCAAACCTTTTGCGAAATAGTTCATAATTGTATGTGTATATACCATGTTCGGTTAACGTACTTAGTGCATTTTTAATTTCTAATTGAATATGATCTTGAATACAATTGTACAGTTTAGAATACAAAGCATCTAGTAAAACAAGTTTGGGGTGGTATATGGATTCAAGTTGAGCATAATATATTGATGAGTGGAATCCAATGCGATCGAGAATTTTAGCATATATTTGTTGTCCATAGGTTACGCGAAATTCACGCTCGTTTATTACAATTATAATATCTTTTTCATTCATAAGTAATGATATACCTCCAATGTGATTTTAGTTGCTTGATTATGATTAGAGACAATGTAAAATGTACATTGCCTCCAAATTTAAAATCATCCTAACCCAAATAAATGACCTCCAAGACCGATAATTATAAATGCTATAAAAATAATCCAACCAAATTTCTTTTTTGCATTAAAATACATAGCTTCAGCTCCTACTACATGCATAAAGATTTGGTATGCAAAGTTTACGATCGCAGTAGATATGATAAAAGAAACTATGATAAGCACTACGCATAGCACCCAAATAATAAAATTTCCCATAGAAACACCTCCAATCTAAAATAATATTAAAATTATGAATCATAATCCCCATTTTTCCATTTTCCAGAATATACCTTATCGCCATTTTCATCATACAGAGTACCATCTCCATGATATTTACTGTTTTTCCATTCACCATCATATTTCACACTACCATCTTTGTAGTATGAGACGCCGTCTCCGTGAGGATAAAAATCCTTAATATCACCGTGATAAATTATAGAACCGTTTCCGTATATATCTACCTGTTTACCGTTACCTTTGTCATTCATATCACCAATAATTATTTTATTAGGATAAAATGTATCAACCCAACTATTCTCAATATTGAGATTTTCCTGAGACGAATTCAAGAAATCTACAAGTGTTTGCATCCAAGTATCTGTAAACTGATATTGGTTTCGGTTTCCTTTGGCAGTTCCATTCGACCACTTAGAT
>CAYJKD010000352.1:0-2105 GCA_964370595.1 uncultured Lachnospiraceae bacterium | reverse complement strand
GCCATGGATAGTCCGCATATATTTGAAATTTCATCAATATGCTTCGGGTATAAATCCAAGCAACTATACAACATTTTTTCATTATTTGCAAGAGTATTTTCTAAATTTTGTGTATTTTCCACTATTTTTTTGCTTTTTATATTATAAAATCCTAGTATTTCTTCTGGATTTTGTGTTAAATTAGCCCCTTGTTGAATCAATCGATTACAACCTTCACTTAAGCGATCCCCTATTCTACCTGGTATTGCAAAAATATCTTTTCCAATATCTAATGCATGTTCAACCGTAATAGACGTTCCACTTTTTTCTTTCGCTTCCACTACAATTAGTCCATCACACAACCCACTAATAATTCGATTTCTTCTTGGAAAATTAGGTGCATATGGTTTCATATCTAAAGGAAATTCTGTTATTATTCCACCATTTACCAGCACCTGCTTATATAGATTATAATTTTCAGTTGGATAACATATGTTAATTCCACATCCTAATACGCCAAATGTAACTCCTTTGGCATCAATTGTCCCTTTATGTGCTACCGCATCGATTCCTGAGGCTAGACCACTAACAATCTGAATTCCTTCACTTGATAGCTCTTTCGCAAATCGTTTTGCTATTGCAATTCCATAGTTACTTGGGCAACGAGAGCCAACAATGCCAATGGTTAATCTATCTTTCTTTGGAAGAATCCCTTTATAATATAGTACATGAGGATAATCATAAAGAACTGTTAGCTTTGATGGATAGCTCTCATCTAAGATTGTGCATACATTACAAGGATATTTTTTTTCGGATAAATAGCCTTCTTTTCCGCCTCGTTTTCGTGCGATTACTAACTCTTCAATCTGCTTTTTATTCAAAATTTTTTCTGAACCGAGACGCGTTTCTTCTATTTCTAATATGTGTGCATAACTACCATATTTGCTTTTGATTTTTTGTAGCGTCCTTGAGCCAATCGAAGAAATTTCATTTAAATACAAAAGTGCTTTCCTCTCTTTTTCTCTGCTTGAAATCAAATCTCCCACTCCCCTTTTGGATTGTATTTTTCTTCCATTCCTTTAAAGTTAATAGCCTCGCTCAAATGAACTGCTGATATTTCATCGCTCTGATCTAAATCTGCAATCGTTCTTGCTACTTTTAAGATTCGATTTAAACTTCGTGCACTTAACTTTAGAACTTCATATGCCTTGCTCATCAAAGCCTCACACTCTAATGATAACTTACAATACGTTTCAACTTCACTTCTTGACATATCTCGGTTAAAATAATTTTTCTTGTAGTGAAATCTGTGTTTTTGGATATTCCATGCTCCATTGACTCTTTTTTGAATTTCATATGAGTTTTCACATATTTCTTTACCTCTCATTTCCTTATAAGAAATCGGTGATGATTCTGCACAGATATCAATTCGGTCCAAAAGAGGAAATGATAATTTACTCATATATTTTTGAATTTGACTCAAGCTACAACTACACCGATTTCGATCTGGATAAAACCCACAAGGGCAAGGATTCATAGCAGCAACTAACATGAATGATGCTGGAAATACGATAGTTCCATAGCTTCTTGACAGTAATATTTCCTGCTCTTCCATCGGTTGCCTTAATTGTTCTAATACATTTTTTTTAAACTCTGCAAATTCATCTAAAAATAATACTCCATTTGAAGCAAGAGAAATTTCTCCTGGTTTCGGTATATGTCCACCACCAACTAAGGCGGTGGCACTAATTGAGTGATGTGGCGCACGAAATGGGCGCTTCCCTAGGAATACTTCTCCATTCTGTAGCGAACTGACGCTATATATTTGCATCACTTCAAGTAATTCTTCCTTTTTCATCGGAGGCATAATTGTAGGGATTGCACTTGCAAGCATACTTTTTCCACTTCCTGGAGGCCCTATATACATCAAATTATGCTGCCCAGCCACAGCTATTTCCGTTGCACGTTTTAGAAATTTTTGACCTTTAATTTGCTGAAAATCAATATGTTTATATTCTCTTTTTATCCCTTCTTTCATAAGAACTTCTTCTGATTCAATTCGTTTTTTTCCACTAATATGGTTTAAGGTTGTGTGGAGTGTTCTACATGGAATTATCTCTATTTCA
>CAYJKD010000351.1:0-2129 GCA_964370595.1 uncultured Lachnospiraceae bacterium | reverse complement strand
CCATGGTAGCACAGAGGCAATCAATGCAGTTCGTAGTGCAGTTAAATATTACAATAATAGTTATGATATGACTGATTCTTATGGACTTGCAATGTATTTTCCATATGAGTACCCTGATTACTATGGAGAAATGCAAGAAGTTTTGTATGAAGTGGGCATTACAGATGAATATACCGAATTCCTCAGTCTATTTGTCAGCGCAATGTTTGGTGGCCAAATGCAGTATAATTTTGATAATAATATCGACCAATCCCATGTGGACGATTATTCTACTTTTGATTGGTATGATCCTGATACTGCTCTTATCTATGCTGAAGAATTTGGCTCACAGTCCTTTGATGAATTGATTATCGATGAAAAAAACGATGGCTATGTACTTAGCCTTACGGATGACCAATGGAACGATATCAACTCCATTCAACTACAGTTGCTTCTTGATGATGGAGAAGGTTACATCTATCTTGGTAGTGATAACATTTATGAATTTGATGATGATGGAGATCTTATTATAGATTTCGATTACACTTGGGTTAGTCTCGATGGTCATCTTGTTCCTTACTATGTAGAACAAGAAAATTACTATGAGGATGGCCGATGGTTTACTTACGGAAGTGTTCCTGCTTTTTTAAATGAAGAAGAATATATTGAACTCATCCTCTATTGGGACGATATGAATCCAGAGGGATATGTTGCAGGATATCGCAAATATAACGAAACTGGTACACCTGCTGGCAAAGGATTATTCCAATTAGTACCTGGTGATATGCTAGACTGGGTTATTGATTACTATACTTATGACGAGGTTTATGAGGATTTTTATGTATTTGAAGATCCATATATCGTTCCTTACGAAGAAATCATGGTTAGCTATGAACACATTGGAGATTCTGATGCATTAATCTATTTTCGATTGATTGATATTTATAACAATGCATTTGAAACAGAATCTGTAATATATACTGATTACTAGTTTTATAAGTAAAAAGGTAGAAAATTCAATTGAGTTTTCTACCTTTTTACTTTCTTGCAATATTGTTCCATCCTACTATTCGTATTTAACTATTTTTAACAAGGATTTCATTTTAGCTATTTATACAAATAATTTTACCGTAATTTTTCTTGTGCATGTTTTTTGTATTCAGATGGCGTGCATCCACATTCCGATTTAAATAATTTCGTAAAGTAATTATAGTCAGAAATTCCGACTTTTTCCCCCACTTCACCTACTGAATAATATGTGGTTCGAAGCAACTCCCTTGCAATACTGATTCTATGTTTTTTTATCATTGCATTTATCGTTGTTTGGTTTTTAGAAGCAAGATTACACAAACTAGTTTTGCTAACACCTAATGCAACAGATAACTCATCTAAAGTAATCTTTGACTGATAATGAGCTTCTATATATTCATACAAAGCTTGCAAAATCGGAGATGATTCTGTCCGAATAATACATTCCCCACAAATATAATTACTACAAGCAATCAATATCTTGCAACTAGAAACAATAACTGACCGGTCCATTACAATCAAATCATAAAAATCTTGCTTCAATGATTCTGCATTCTGATACCACTTTGATAACATTGTTAGAGATGCTTCCCATTGTTCTTGCAAATCTTCCCCATGAATGTATTGACCTAACATAATTGTTCCCACTGATTCCTCTTGAAACCAAATAGGAATTACCGTTTCAAGAATTCCAGCATGGCACCGATAGCTATAATAGGTAAACTTATTTCTAACTGCATGATTTATTGCAACCTTATCACATCCTCTGCACCGCTCAAGTCCTTCTTTTGTCGAAGATACTTTTTGGCAAAAAGTAGAAAGTTCCTTGGAATGGCAAACAATCTTATTGTCATTATTGATAAGCGAATACCTAACACCACAAATATTACTAAAATTTTGGAGTAGTAATTCCATTTTCTTAAAATCAAATGTATAATTCATAACTTCCTACTTTCTAGTACCAATATTAAAATATTTTCATTATTATATAAAAAAATAACCGAAAAAACAAGCTTTCTTTTTATTTTTTCAGCTATAAATGTAGATAAACCAACTAATTTATATGGAGTTACAGTTCACGGTGCATGGAAAAGATAGTAAAGTAAGCGTGTAAGCTTGCT
>CAYJKD010000350.1:1287-2149 GCA_964370595.1 uncultured Lachnospiraceae bacterium | reverse complement strand
ACTAACTTCTTCTCTTTGACTATCATAAATAGCATTACGCATCATTGTAAATGATACTAGTGTGACAACTGTGGCTATAATAATTATAATCAATTGATTTTTTGGCATTTTTCCTTTTCCATTATTTTGCTGGTCTTGTTTATTGTCCATTTATCTACTCCCATCTTAAGCATATACGAAAATTTTTTTTCGCTATAGTCATTATAAGCTTACTCTCGTTATAAATCAAGAACACTGTGAAGAAAATTTAGTTCCTTTTTCTATACATAATTGTAAATATTCCAAAATGCAAATTCAATTTAAATATATTTCACTAAATTGTGTAAATAAATTTGACAATTTTTCTTTTTTGTGCTATCATCAACTAAATTGCAGATTCTGCAATAATATTTTCCAAATTTGGGGAGGTTCAACATGAACAAAGGTACAGTAAAATGGTTTAACAACCAAAAAGGTTATGGTTTCATCTGCGATGCACAAGGAGATGACATTTTCGTTCACTTTTCTGGACTTAACATGGAAGGTTACAAAACCTTAGATGAAGGTATTGAAGTTGAATTTGATGTGATTAACGGTGATAAAGGAGCTCAAGCTACTAACGTGACTAGAGTTTAATCAACAGAAACCAAAAGAACAGCTACTTCCTAGATTTATAATCTGTGAAGCAGCTGTTCTTTTTATTACATATTAGACAGCAAAGAAGTTCCAACACATCCTTTTGGAAGCTCTAAACCATAATTATCCAAGATTGTTGCACCAATTACACCAAATGTATCTGCATCCTTAAGTGCTCCACCTACATCCATAGATTTTGAATACATCAAAAGAGGTACTTGTTCTCTTGTATGATCGGTACCTTTAT
>CAYJKD010000350.1:0-1277 GCA_964370595.1 uncultured Lachnospiraceae bacterium | reverse complement strand
TGGATCTGTTCCATGATCTGCTGTAAGCATCAAAAGATCATCTTCCCCTAGATATTTCAGTAAAACTCCTAACATTTCATCAAATTGTTCAATTTCTTTCCCATATCCAACTGGATCTCTACGATGTCCCCATAATGCATCAAAATCCACTAAATTTACAAAACACAATCCTGTAAATGTTTCTTGAGCAAGTGCAATGGTCTGTTCCATTCCATGAATTGATGATTTTGATTTATGAGCACTTGTAATCCCTTCTTCTGCAAAAATATCAATGATTTTTCCGACGGATATCACATCGTAACCATTTTCTTTTAAAATATCTAATGCCGTTGGTGCGAATGGTTTGATTGCATAGTCATGTCGGTTAGAAGTTCGCTTAAACTCTCCTTTTTTTCTTCCTAGGTAAGGCCTTGCAATAATTCTGCCTACCTTCCATTCGTCTTTCATTGTGATTTCTCTTGCAATTTCACAGCAACGATATAGTTCATCCAATCCAAATGTTTCTTCATTTCCACATATTTGCAATACCGAGTCTGCTGATGTATATACAATCATATTTCCGGTTGCAATCTCTTCCTCTGCAAGTTCATCTAGAATCTCTGTTCCACTAGAGCTCTTATTACCAATTACTTTTCTTCCTGTACGCTCTTCTAATTCTTTAATCAGTTCTTCTGGAAAACCTGTTTCTGTGAATGTAATAAATGGTTTTATTGTTTTTAATCCCATCATTTCCCAATGCCCTGTCATGGTGTCTTTTCCGTTGCTACATTCATTTAAGCGTAAGTATTTACCAAGTGGCTGCTCTACTCCACTTAACTGTGGTGTTTCTTTTAAGTTACAAAATCCTAATTTTCTTAAGTTAGGAATATTTAAAGTTCCTAGTTCTTTCAGGATATTGCCAAATGTGTCTGCTCCTTCGTCTCCGTACTTAGCAGCATCAGCCGCTCCACCAATGCCTAGTGAGTCTATAACAATCGTAAATATTCTTTTATATTTCATCTGCTTCTCCTTATTCTATGCTATTTTTACAAAAGCCAAGTGGAAATAATTCTTTTAATTGATATATTTCGTAATTATTCCTATCTTTTGCTAGTATAACTTGAAACTCATCTGCATTACAAAATTCAGTCATTACTTGTCTACAAACACCACAAGGAGGGGTTATGGATGTAATTTCTCCTTTGATACCTCCAACTATAGCAATTGCCTCAAACTCATGAATCCCTTCACTTATGGCTGTAAAAAAAGCAGTGCGTTCTGCACAATTTGTTGGACCA
>CAYJKD010000349.1:0-2206 GCA_964370595.1 uncultured Lachnospiraceae bacterium | reverse complement strand
CACGTCCTGGCGCACGTAAAGAGCTTTTAGAAAACTATGTAAAGCGCTTAGAAGACTTAGAAGGTATTGCTACCTCTTTCGAAGGTGTAGCAAAAGCATATGCCATTCAGGCCGGACGCGAAATTCGTGTCATGGTAAATTCTGAAAGTGTAGACGATGATACCACCTATGTACTTTGCAAAGATATAGCGGATAAAATAGAAAAAAATATGACATATCCCGGCCAAATTCGGGTGACTGTTATACGCGAAAGACGTGCTGTGGGCTTTGCCAAGTAAGCATTTTAGTAACATTTCTAGGTCTCAAATGTAGGGCTCCTACATTTGAGGCCTTTTTTAGCA
Source organism: uncultured Lachnospiraceae bacterium (assembly GCA_964370595.1). Taxonomy (GTDB): domain Bacteria; phylum Bacillota; class Clostridia; order Lachnospirales; family Lachnospiraceae; genus Brotaphodocola. The sequence goes on along the minus strand of CAYJKD010000349.1, from coordinate 1,865 downwards.
TAATTTAACTTTCTCGCTATTGGTGTAAGCATAAATGAAAATTGCAGGGCAAGTTTTTTTGGTAGGATTTTTTCTTGCACTTGGTTTTGTACAGTTGGCTACGGCAAAAGTGTACGGCGCCTTGGACATAATGAATCCTGTCATGAATAATATGTGCGCTCTTACTTTTGATGATGGGCCGCACCCTCGCACACATAAAGTGCTAGACGCCCTAAAAGAAGAAAATGTTCGCGCCACATTTTTTGTTCTTGGTGAAAATGTTCAATATTTGCCCTATGTAATCACCCGCATTCACAATGAAGGACATGAGATAGCCAGTCATGCCTTTAGTCATACGGCCCTAACCTCCCTTTCTCCTGAAGAGATATATAAAGAAATAAGTGATACCACCGATCTTTTGGGTGATTTAGGCGTTCCTAAGCCACGTTTTTTGCGTCCTCCATTGGGAGCCTATGATAAAAAAGTGGCACGCGTTGCCCGTACATTAGAACTGGATGTGGTGCTGTGGTCAACGGACAGTTATGATTGGCAGGGGCGTCCGGATTATGCCAATATGCCTAATATGATGCGTGAAGATATGACCACAGAAACACAACGGGGCATCTATTTATTTCATGACACTAAATTAGTTACTGCGCAAGATGCCAGAGAAATAGTGCAAACTTTGCGTTCCATAGGGTGTACATATTTTGTCACTGTCAGTGAATATTTTGACGCCCTTGCCAGCCCTGAGGTTATGGCGGCCTTACGTCAAGAGCAAGACCAAGTAGCAAAAGCGCCTCAGCGCGAAAAGCCAAAAGATACGCCTCTTAGCAATCATCCTGAAGCGCTGCAGTAGGAGTATAAAAAGGTGTCTGGGCCTGAAAATGAAGCTTTTGAGCTATGAGGGACTGGGAGTGTTGTTACTCCAGCACCATTTTAGCTGCAAAGGCCGCCGCCCCAAAACCATTATCAATATTACACACGGCAATACCTGGCACGCAGGAACACAGCATGCTGGAAAGCGCCGCCTTTCCATGAGCTCCTACGCCATAGCCCACAGAAGTGGGCACCGCCACCACAGGACAACGCACAAATCCGGCAATGATACCGGGGAGCGCGCCTTCCATGCCGGCCACGGCAATAATACAGCGTGCTTTTTGTAAAGCTGGTACATGCGGCGTTAATCTATGCAAGCCAGCTACGCCCACATCGGCAATAAATCCTGCCTGTATACCCCAAAATAGGAGGGAGCCATACGCCTCCAAAGCCACGGGACGGTCTGCTCCTCCGGCTGAAATCACAATAACCTCACCTTCGCTGGCCCAGGGCTGTGCTACACTGGCTGGTGCTGGTAGGGGCGCGCCAAGACTAAAAAGGCGTCCTTCTTCAAGGCTATGACCTTCGGAAAATTCTTTACACAATAAAACGTTTTGTTCTGGGCTTAAACGAGTGGTGAGCACGGGCCCGCTGGGGCGCAAATGCTTAATGGCAGAAATAAGTTGTGCGGGGCTTTTATTGGGAGCAAAGACTACTTCGCCTAGTCCGGTGCGTGCGCTACGGCTGGTGTCTAAAGTAAGGCCACATAAGGTGTCTTGCACTGAACCACACGAGGAGTTTTGAGTGCTTTCTAAGCTTAGGCCTTCAGAGGCCTTTTCAGGCAGGTTTTGCAAGGCTTGTGACACAGAAAGTGTGCCGGCGGCAACTTTTTGCAAAAGATTTTCAATATGCGAAGTCTTCATGGTATTCTCTATTATTTTGGTGGGATATGTGAAATGAGGTACTAAGGATATCTTGCAAATTTTCTTAAGGCAATAAAAAAGGTGAAAATATTTTCCTTTCAATGAAAAGAGATACTTGCCATTATAGGCACAAGAGGGTAAAAC
>CAYJKD010000348.1:0-2217 GCA_964370595.1 uncultured Lachnospiraceae bacterium | reverse complement strand
TCATGATTCACTAGGAAATGATATACATGAGTTTACAAAAATTGATGGACATTATGTCAAAGAAATTGATAATCAACCTGCAGGAGATTGGCTACTGAAATATCTTAACATTTCAGAAGACAATGTTGTGCATCATGAGTCATTAAAAGTACAGGACGGATTTGAAACAGTAATGGATCAGGTAAATAATGATTATTTAACCCGATTTCCATTTATTATAGAAGATGATAAAACTGGCTGGTATTGTTCCTATGTAAGGGAAGAAAATGCATTAGCATTTTATCATGCGAACATGGCACAAGGGACAAAGTTTAAAGTTGGTTATGTAACACCAGTTGCAGCAATGAATACCACTTACGAACTTATTTCGGATGCATACCGGGTTCCTATGGAAGCAATCTTTGCTTATACTTGTTTTGTTCAAAGATTGTATCTGTCCAATGTTGCGAAATGGGCACTTTCTCCATTTGAGCATTACAATGTTTGTGGAATGTTTATGATGGGAGAAATCGGATTCCAAAATGGAAGAAATGAATATCATCAAGGTGCTCTTGTATTAAAAGGAATTGGAGAGAATGAGAATTATATTGTACCAAAGTTGCAAGAACTTGAAAAAATTGTTCTTGTAGAGCAAGATATTGATTTTATTTTAAAAGCGATTGAGAAACAATCCCAAACGACCCGAAGTGGTGCAGAATATGTTGCAAACCTTGAGAAGTATCGAAGAGGTGGGAGTATTGAGAGCTATTTCCAGGATCCTGATTTTCATATGCCGAACATGCTTCAATATAAAGCAGATAAAGATACTTTTTCTATTGATAAAGTGTGCTTAGTGGAAATTCAAACAGCAGATGCTACCATAGCATTTGCAGGCCAAGAGGCATATAATGCGTCTTGTATCGAAATGATGCAAGAAATTGGGGCAAAATTTCAAGATGACCCTGCTTTTCGACTATCTAGAATGTATGCTTTCAACTATAAGTGTATTGTAATTGCTGGGTTTGATTATGTTTCAAATATTGACTTTATTAATTATTGTAAAAAACTTCACAAAATATATGGATATACAAAATCGTTGTGCCATGATATCACAAGTGTCAGTCGATTTGTCGTAGTGTTAAATCAAGAATCATTGGTAGAAGCAGGAATGAAATTCTTGTTTGCCAATAAAGGTAAAATGGATACCTTTATGATTATAGTGGGGAAGAACCGAATGATCATGTGACAAATGAAGAATTACTTGTGCTTGACTTAATTAATCGGGCGATTGATCATGATTTAGTTACTCCATTTTATCAAGGAATTCATAATAATATATCCAGTAAAATTGACAAATACGAATCTTTGATGAGAATAGTAGATTTGGATGAAAAGATATATGCTCCATTTACATTTATGGAAATATCAAAGCGATATAAGATGTATAATCATATAAGTCGAAAGATGATAGGGAAGGTTTTGGATGATTTTACTTTACGAAATGAAGAAATATCCATTAATATATCCTTATATGACATTGATTCCTCGAGCTTTCGAAGGTGGTTTATTGAGCGAATAGCGAAGTTTCCATCCCCAGAGCGAGTAATCATCGAAGTGGTAGAAAGTGATGATTTTAAAGATGTTGACGTGTTTTTTGAATTTATCAATCAAGTAAAAGCACTAGGTTGCAAAATTGCAATTGACGATTTTGGTTCGGGTTATTCTACGTTTTCAACAGTATTACAATTAGAGCCTGATTATATTAAGATTGACGGAAGTATCATCAGCTTACTCAGTGTAGATGAGAAGTCAGTTGCAGTCTTGGATACCATTCAGTACCTTGCAGAAAAATTAGGTGCAAAAACGGTTGCAGAATTTGTTGAAAATATTGAAATTCAAAGAATTTTAGAACAGTATCGAATTGCATATTCTCAAGGGTATTATTATTCTAAGCCGCAACCACTTGTTGATTTGTAAGATAAAAATGCTGATTTAAAGGTCTATTAGATGGCTGCTTTTGGTTGACTTTTTATCATATGGGTGTATAATTGAAAGTGAACAGGGTGAAGGCGCTTAGGAGTGCAAGTGCTCTGTTCTTTCAATATTAACTAGAAGGGAGATTCGTATGAAGAATTATGTAATTACAATTGCAAGGGGATTTGGAAGTGGTGGAAAAGAATTAGCAAATATGCTTTCAGAAAAGTTAGGGATCCCTTGGTATGACAAGCAATTTTATAA
>CAYJKD010000347.1:0-2242 GCA_964370595.1 uncultured Lachnospiraceae bacterium | reverse complement strand
GTGTGAGAAAGATTTAATTTTTTTTGAAAAACCCACAAGAATCCATGAAAGAGCTTGTTTAGTGGGTAAATCAGCTATGGTAAAGGCTGAAATCAGCACATAAATATATAGATGATATTGTATTGCAAAACGAATATCAATAAGATAAAATGGAATTAAAATATAGAAACGAAAGGAAGGTTACAGCTATGAAATTTTTTGATATTAGTAAGATTCATCAAGATGCACCATTATATCCAGGTTCATCAAAACCAGTGATTGACAGAGTATATGATATGAAAAATGGAGCACCATTTAATGCAAGTATGATAACAAGTGGAAGTCATATTGGAACACATGCAGATGCACATTGTCATTTTTTAATGGAAAGTAACATTTCAATCGATCAAATGGAGTTATGGCGATACTATGGAGCCTGTCGTGTAATCACTACACCAGAAAACCATATGATAACGAAAGAAGACTTGCAAGGGAAATTAGAAAATGCAGAACGTTTAGTGATACATGGTGGTGGATACAGTTATCTGACCCCTGAGGCAGCAAGGTATGTAGTAGATTGTGGAATTGTAGCAATTATAACAGATGCATGGAGCATTGCTCCATTAGATAACGAAGCAGAAATTCATCAAATTATAATGTCAGAAAAGCTTGCAGTTGTTGAAAGTGTAATACTAGATGAGGTTCCAGATGGTGATTACACCATTAGTGCGTTCCCAGTAAAATATGGTGGCTGTGATGGAGCGCCAGTTCGAGCAGTGTTAATGAAAGAATAAATCAGAAGTTAATAAAAAAAATAGGCATGTGGAACCTGAATTATATACTAGGAGTCCATATGCCTATTTTGTGTATCATATAGTTTAAAATGTTGGTAACTACGATTATAAATTACCATTTGTAATTACTCGAATTCCTGAGAATTTAAATCTCTTTAAATTCATGTTCATGTTTCTTGAAGAGTTTGTAGTAGGCTTGAATATTTTTTAATTCAGACCAATGTTTCACATCCACGGGAATTTCGTCTAAATCATATATTTTTGCATTGTGCACAGACAGCAAAAAAGGAGAGTGAGTGGATATAATAAATTGGCAACCATAAAAACGAGCAGAATCTTCAATAAAGGAAAGAAGCTCTAGTTGCTTTTCTGGCGATAAACTATTTTCTGGCTCATCTAACAGATATAATGCATCACTTTGGATTTTCTCTGTGAAATAAAGAAAAGAGCTTTCGCCATTAGAATAATTTCTTACATTGTTCATGAGATTTTTACGAACATATTTTGATTGAGATTTGCTTTTTGCAGAATTTCTCTTTTTTAATTCCACATAGTCCTCTAAGGAATTCATGCGGAATTCAGAATATTTATTTCCTAAATACTCTTGAAATAATTCCTCTCTTTTGGAATCGATTCCTTGATTTAAACTACGTAAGTTCAACATGAAATCAAAGATATCATCACTAGTAATAATTCGGCTGTTTACAGGAACCGTATTCTTGATTTTATAGTGACATAAAGCTTTATAATCTTCAAAAAAAGCACTTCTGTTTTATAATGACTCTCGCTGTAACTCTAGCGTTTCAGCAATTATATTCAATGCAGTGGTTTTGCCAGAACCATTTCCTCCATATAGAATTGTAATGGGATCAAAATCTAAACGCCTTAAATATTTCTTAGATAAGATACCAAAAGGATAATAAGAATCATAACAGGTTCTCCGCTGTGAAAAGTAAAAATCTGTTTCAACTTCTTCATCTGGGAATATAAAAGTAGATAGATACATCTTGGATGCTCCTTTGTTTTAAGTGATTTAATCCCTCCAAGGTTGGTTGCATTCACGGATAGATTCATATCCTGTGATTGGTAAATTATACACATATACAATGACATTTTCATAAAGTTTGTCATTAACAATAATGTTTTCATAGGCAATAACATAAAGGCTACCTTCTTCTTCAAGTTCATTAAGCTTATGTAATATTTCAGGAGTGATTTTATAGATTTCTCCATGTACTCGTTTTCCTTGATCAGGTTTGATTCCTGGATAGGTACCTAAATTATATATTGCATAATCATTTAAAATTGCAGTACTTACAAATTCTGCTTGCTTCATAAATTGATTATGATTTCTATTATTCGCCATTAATGTTCCATATACAAAAACTAGCATGATAATTCCTCCGTTTGTTTGATTATCGTATTGCTACATCCCTCAATTAATACATTGATTTACTGTAGACCAATTT
>CAYJKD010000346.1:0-2258 GCA_964370595.1 uncultured Lachnospiraceae bacterium | reverse complement strand
TTTTCTCAAAAACTGGTAACATGCGATGGGAAATCCTTTGAATCCTATGATATGTTTTTAGAAAAAAGTATGTATCTTTTAAATGAAAATGGTTATCTGTGTTTTGTAGTTCCAGAAGCGATACTTCATGTAAAGTCCCATCAAATAATACGTATGTTTTTAACAAGTTCAGCATCATTAAGCTTTGTAGAGTATATTGGGGATGTGTTTGAAGGGGTTCAATGTCCTGCTATCTTACTTGGGATAAAAAATGAAAAATCTAAAGTTTTAAAAGACTGTAGAATAACAAAAAACAATCATACATTTTTAATATCAAAAGATCGGAAACTTTCAAGTTTACAATGGCAAGTGGATTTAACAGATGCAGAATATACGTGTTTGTGTGAATTGAAAGGTAATAAAACATGTACAACACTAAAAAACAATGCAGATTTTGCGTTAGGAATCGTGACTGGAAATAATAAAAAAATATTAGTGGATGAGAGCCAAGCGGATGAACAGTGTGAAATGGTTTTAAAGGGAAGTGATATCAATAAATATACATTTGTCGAATCAACTAATTTTGTTCGATTCGATCCTAGTAAGTTCCAGCAGGTAGCTCCTATAGAAGTATATCGTGCGAAGGAAAAACTATTTTACCGATTCATTTGTGATACGTTAGTATTTGCTTATGACGATAAACAAACATTATCATTAAATAGTTGTAACATTCTAATTCCAAGAATAGAATCGTTAAAAAATAAATATATTTTAGCAGTACTTAATTCAAGTGTAGCGCAGTTTTTTGTGGAAAAATCATTTCACTCAGTTAAAATTTTGCGCTCGCATATTGAGCAGATACCAATTCCTTTGGTTTCAGAAGAAAAACAAGAAGAAATTATTGCATTAGTAAATTTGATTTTAGAAAGAGATTCTACAGGGTCAATTTTAGAAATTCATGAAAAACTAGATGATATGATACGAAAGCTATATGCGCTTGATGAGAAATCTATTTCTTTGATACAATCTTCCATCGATCGAACAAAGTTTTTGCCTTTAATATAATTAAAAGAGCTCATGAGGAGTGATACTTCATGAGCTTTATAACTATTTTGCGATTTGGATAATTCCATCTGAGATTAGCGTTATCATGGATTGGGGATCTATTTCATCTGAAGTGGATAAGGTAAGATAAATAGGTGGCTTATCAGCTATTGTCACGGTACTCATTGCAACAGCTCCAGATTCATTTAGTATAGTTTGAACTTCAAGTGTAGCTATGTAGTTAGTATCACTTAATTGTGTTATGGTGGATTCGTCTTCAAATTCCACATACATACCATGTAGCCGTTGGCCTCCATAACTCATAGAAGCTCTTAAGGTATATTCATTCTCTTCAAAAAAAAATGAAATATCTGCAGTTTCATTATTGATAATGTGATAAGAGATATCAATAGCTCCTTTTGGGGCATCAAGTATAAATCCAAGTGATTCGAATTCACTTGCACGATCAATAGCTACAAATGGATTAGGAACACCCACCATATGCGCTACCGTTTCCTCTGTAGATTCTTCTGGTATTGATGTTTCAGTGGTAGTGGTTGGTGGTACTTCATTTTCAGGTTGCGTGCAACCAGCTAATAATATAACAAGAGTCGTTACAAGTCCATATCGTGAGAGTGTTTTCATAAATAAATGCTCCTTAAATTTAATATGTGAGAATGCAATATTACAATCAAGTCTATCAAGCAAGAGAGCAATTGTCAAATTATATATAGTTTACTGTTTTTTACTACATGCTGGAACAGCTAACATATTTTTCATAATAAGGGTTAGCTTTGCAAGAGGTTCATCAAACTCATGATTTTCTATTTTATCATAAAGAGCGATATAGAATGTAAATTTGATAATATCAGGTTTGATCACATGGATTAAATAATTCGGATAATCTCGAAACAAAGTACATAAAATTTTTCCAGAAAATACATTAGGATTCAATTCTTCATTTCCTAATAGTGTTTTTGTCAATAGATTGACACGAACATCTAATTCATCATCTGAATATTCTATTTGTAATTCAAGAGAATTTTCCTCAGTTAGTTTTGGGAGATTTGCTTCTAAGCATTTGAACTTCATGACCTTATCGTGATTGATTTGCTTGATGATTTGTTTTTCTTTTAAAGCATAGTATTCGTTCATGTAATCGACATAACTTTTGCCCTCAACATAAATATGTTGAAATTTTTGCCCCTTTAATTCATTGTTTATTTCTGCAATCA
>CAYJKD010000345.1:0-2260 GCA_964370595.1 uncultured Lachnospiraceae bacterium | reverse complement strand
TTTTCTTTGTATCATAAAATCACCTCCTGTATAGTATACCCATTTTAGCATAAAATACATAAAAAGTCAATATAAATTCCGGAACAGGAATTTATATTGACTTTTGTTACTTGAAATTCTGTAAATCAACCATATGGTTTAAAAAGTGCTAATTAAATAACTGCAGAATAGAAATATACACCACTTATATTGCATCATCAACATTTCCAATAGTATTGTTAAAATAAAACTTTCCAATTTTTTGAAGTGTAGATTTTGCAAAAATCTCAGCGTCGACAAAGTCACACAAAGTGCAATTTATGTACTTAAATAAATTATCGCATATTTTCTTCTCATTTTCAATCATTGTATTGCCTCCTTTCGTACAACTTTCATTAAACAATATTTTATGATTAATTTTTATGTTTATCTTGTGAACATTGAAATTCCTGTAATTGCTAACGACTGCATACAACATACCATCCTTGTCGATACTTCGCATAGGGGTGATAATATGCAATCTGATAAATCTTGTCCAGTGGTAGAGCAATATCTAGCTTACCTTATTACTATGAAAGAGAGCAGTCGAAACACCATAGTTGAATACCGTTTAGATTTGCTTCAATTTTTTCGCCATGTAGCATTAACAATGCAAATTGAAAGCACAAATTTTCAATTTGCTGATATTGACTTTATATGTTCAATACAACTTACAGATATGTATGCCTTCATAGCGTACTATCAAGAAGTGCTAGGCTCAGCCGCTGGCACCAGATGCAGAAAAATAATATCCATTCGTCAGTTCTGGAAATATCTCAAAACAGTGAAGGTATATGGCAATCAAGTTTAGTGCAACTTGTATCTTATTCATCAGTAAAATTCCTCTATCAAAACACTCGATTATGATATCTATATTACAGTACTTTAGTATAAATTATAGACGTTTTCAATAAAATCAAGGTAAATATATTTGTTTTTGCACTTAAAACATAAATGAAGATATTATATACTTTTGAATAGTTCAAGTATCCTTAGCAACTACAATTCTAAATTTTACCAAAAAACCTGAATTTTACGATATAACTATTTCTCTATCATCATTTATAAATTTCCTCTTTTTGAACCTTTGAAATATTGAGCATCTGCACGCAAGGTTTTTTGCTATCAAGTGGAATTTTCTTATTTTTTAATAGCTTTCCACAATGATATTCGCTTATCCAGCGGATAAAACTCATTATGCTCAAAAATTAATCTTACAGTTATCCCAGTTTTTCTTATTAAGTCCTTGAAAATTGTCTCCAGCATAAAAACATTATCCCGAAAATCTCTTAAGGTGGAAGTTGGGGGATTCGAATCCCTTTCTGTACGCTAAAAAGCCCTGAAAAATAGCCATTTTGCAGGGCTTTTATCTTTTTTAATATTATCAATTGTTGGAGAAAGATTTTTACCTCAACTTGAAACTATAACCTATTTTTTTTGAAGACTTGCGTAGCCTTTTGCATTTGTCCCAACTATTATTCCAAGCAATTTCCGGTAATAGTTGAGATAATTTTATCCATTGATTATATGTCATTTCATCATTTTCTAAAATTGAATGTATAGTTTTAAATGCAAAGTAAGCAATTTCATCTGAGAAACCTACAGAAGATTGAATAATTAAAGGCAATATAAAGCATGCAAATTCATTTTTCTGCTTTATATCGTTACTATCGCAAATATATTTTTTAAAATATTCATTCCAATAGCTGTGGTTAATATTTGATACTTTAACTTCATATGGATTAATGTAGCGCCATAAATACTTGCTTATTGTCGAATCCTTATGAGTTTCGACAAAAGCTAAGCTTCTTTTTATATCATATTTGCAAATATCAATCCATTCTAATACAAGTTTATTATCAAAGCATGAATTGCTCCAAGAAAGATAGTACTCAACAAGTTTAGATCCAAATAACCCATATAATTTTTCAATAACTTTTGTAGATGCATGTGCAAAAATAACATACAATAATTTTTGTGCATACTGATCACATTTTATTTCAGAGTATTCCTGTAATGTATCTATAATCCTTATTTGTTCACTAAGAGGAGCTTTCCAAACATCTTCTTCTAATGCTATGCATCCATTACTTTTAATCAATATATGACACCCATTATAACTGCTATCTAATATTTCTCTAACATTACTTTGACCAACAACATAGTGTGTAATTAAATCTACAAAAGTCTTCCCTAAATCATTCACTTCATTATTTAGTATAAAGCTAAATAATTCACTAAC
>CAYJKD010000344.1:0-2266 GCA_964370595.1 uncultured Lachnospiraceae bacterium | reverse complement strand
TTATTGAAAGTTGATAGGAATGGATTACTCATGCAAAAGTAAGATTGATTTTAATTCTAACATTGCAATGATAAATAACGTTATGATACAATATAATACAAATAAAAATAAATAGGAGGGGAAAATGCTAGATTATCATGTTCATAGTATTTCACCAGATACAAATATTCCAATGGAAGAAATGTGTCAAGCTGCAATTGAAAAAAATATAGAAGAAATAATTTTTACTGATCATTACGAATTATATTCAAATGGGGTAACTAGACCATCTTTTTGTGAAGAATATTTGCAATCATATATAGCTACATTAAAAAAATGTAGAAAAGAATATAAAAATAGAATTGAAGTAAAAAGCGGAATTGAATTAGGGCAATATCATTTAGATGAATCGCGGGGAAGGTATATTATAAAGCAACAAGATATTGACTATATTAATGGATCTATACATAAAATAGATAATGTTGACCTTAGTCAGCTTGTTTATACAGAAAATACCACAAGACAAATTACCAAGAAATATTTTGAGCAACTTTTATGCATGGTAAAGACTGGAGATTATGATTGCATAGGACATTTCGATTTGTATAAAAGACATGCACCGAATAAGGATTTATTAAATATTAATGAAGAATTTGAATCAATCATAAAAGAAATACTTGAAAGGATAGTTGATAGAGGGAAAGGAATTGAAATCAATACTTCAGGTTTAAGAAAAAATGCTGAATGTATGCCTTCTGATTTTATTTTAAAAAAATATAAGCAAGTAGGAGGGGAAATCATAACTGTTGGCTCTGATGCACACCATCCAAACGATATAGGGAATGGGATTATGCAAGGTTATAAATTGATGAAACAGCATGGTTTTGAAAAAGTCGCACGGTATGATAAGAGAAAAGTTTCATATGTGTGTTTGAATGAAATGAAAATTAGAGATATTTAATTAATGTGTTTTTGGATGGGACTATATTTGTAGATAATAAAATAAAGCGTAGGTTAGATTAAGTGGAAATTTTATGAAATGGGCATAATTGTATTGCACAATACATAACATTATGATACGATATAATATAAGTAGTACTAAAATGGTAGAATATAAATAGGAGGATTGAAGTATGGTTAGTTTTAATGAAGAGCTAGTAGTTATGGAACATCAAAATGGAGTAGACATTATCAAACCAGTAGAGGATATTGTAGCGGACATTTGTTCGAAAGGGTATGACAATATTTTTTACATTGGAATTGGTGGAACAGTATTATATGCAAACCAAATGGCACATATTGTAAAACAATGCGGATCAAAGTTGCCATTATATATCGAAAATGCAGCTGATTTTTGTGTAGTAGATAATCCACATTTTTCTAAAGATTCCATAGTTGTAATTGAAAGTATTTCTGGTGATACACAAGAGGTAGTTGCAGCAGTAGAAAAAGCGAAAAACATTGGTGCTCAAGTAGTTGGATACGTGGAAAAAGCAGGGTCGCCTCTAGCTGATTTATCCGACTATTTAGTAACAACAACTGGTGGGGCCTTTTATTTTTGGTATTTGCGTTCATGAAAGACTTGAAAGATTTTCTAGAATATGATAAATTTATGGTATATTTGAAAAAAATGCCAAGTATTGTTGTGGATATTCAAAAGCAAACAGAAGAAAAAGCGATTGCGTTTGCAAAAAAATATAAAGATGAGCCATTGCAATATTTAATTGCCTCAGGAAATTTAGAAGATTGGGCTACTTGCTATGGAATGTGTATAATGGAAGAAATGCAATGGATGCGTACTAGACCGATTTCAGCGTCGAATTTTTTCCATGGAACATTAGAAGTGGTAGAACGAGATACATCCGTTATTTTAATTAAAGGAGAAGATCAGACGAGAGCATTGATAGAGCGGGTAGAACGATTTGTTCATAAAATTAGTGCAAATGTTACTGTTTTTGATACGAAAGATTATGATTTAAAGGGAATTAGTCCTGAGTTTAGGGGATTGTTAGCTCCAATTATCATGAAATGTGCATTTCAACGAGTTTCAGCAAATTTAGAGTTTGAGAGACGTCATCCTCTTGCTATTAGGAGGTACTACAGACGATTAGATTATTAGTAGCAGAGTGGAGGTGAGTTGTGGGTGATTTATTGAATAAAGAATCAAGTGTTCCGTTATACCAACAACTAGTAAATATAATTTCAGATCAAATTTTAATGGGAAAATTAAAAGAAGAAGATCGAATTATGACAGAAGCTGAATTGAGTAAAGAGTATGATGTAAGTA
>CAYJKD010000343.1:0-2276 GCA_964370595.1 uncultured Lachnospiraceae bacterium | reverse complement strand
CGGAAGATCGACCTAAAGTGGGTCAGATGGTAAATGATGTTCGAGAAATTATTGAAAGTAAAATTGAAGAAACAAAGAACAAATTAATGGCTGCCCAAAGAGAAGCACAGTTAAAAAGCGAGGTAATCGATGTTACATTACCAGCAAAAAAATCAAACTTAGGACATAGTCATCCAAATACGATTGCACAAAAAGAAGTTGAACGTATTTTTGTGGGAATGGGATATGAAGTGGTAGAAGGTCCTGAGGTGGAATATGATCTTTATAATTTTGAAAAATTAAACATTCCTGCAAATCATCCAGCAAAAGATGAGCAAGATACATTTTATATCAATAAAGAAATGGTACTTCGTACCCAAACATCTCCAGTACAAGCGCGTGTAATGGAAAAAGGAGAGTTGCCAATTCGAATGATCGCGCCAGGAAGAGTATTCCGCTCGGATGAAGTAGATGCAACACACTCACCATCATTTCACCAAATTGAAGGCTTAGTTATTGATAAGCATGTTACCTTTGCAGATTTAAAAGGAACATTAGCTGAGTTTGCTAAAGAATTATTTGGAGAAGAGACAAAAGTTAAGTTTCGTCCACATCATTTCCCATTCACAGAGCCAAGTGCAGAAGTGGATGTAACTTGTTTTAAATGTGGAGGAGATGGATGTAGATTCTGTAAAGGTACTGGTTGGATTGAGATTTTAGGCTGTGGTATGGTCCACCCAAGAGTTCTTGAAATGTGTGGGATTGATCCAGAGGAGTATACAGGATTTGCATTTGGTTTAGGACTTGAGAGAATTGCACTTTTGAAATATGAGATTGACGATATGCGACTTCTTTATGAAAACGATATCCGTTTCTTAAAACAGTTTTAAATAAGTAGTGTAAAGGAGAAGAAAATGAAAACAGCATTATCTTGGTTAAAAGCATATGTGCCAAATCTTGAAGTTGGTATGCAAGAATATGTAGATGGAATGACTCTTTCTGGAACAAAGGTAGAAGGATATGAGCGTTGTGATAAAAATTTAGAAAAAATTGTAGTTGGCGAAATTCAAAAAATTGAAGGACACCCAGATGCAGATAAATTGATTGTTTGTCAAGTTAACATTGGAACAGAGGTAGTTCAAATCGTTACAGGAGCAAATAATGTGTCCGAGGGAGATAAAATACCTGTTGTATTAGATGGTGGAAAAGTTGCAGGAGGCCATGATGGAAGTCCAAACCCAAGCGATGGCATTAAAATTAAAAAAGGGAAATTACGTGGGATTGAATCTCACGGAATGATGTGTTCGGTAGAAGAATTAGGCACAACAAAAGAACTTTACCCAGATGCACCTGAAGATGGGATTTATATTTTTCCAAATGATACACAGGTAGGACTTGATGCAGTTGAAGTAATGGGCCTACGTGATGTGGTATTTGAATACGAAGTAACATCAAATCGTGTGGATTGTTATAGTGTAATCGGAATTGCAAGAGAGGCAGCAGCAACTTTTCGCACCGAATTTGTGCCACCAGTGGTAATAGAGACAGGAAATAGTGAAAATGTTAACGATTATTTAAAAGTAGAAGTAGAAGATACCAAACTTTGTTCTCGTTTCTGTGCTCGTATGGTAAAAAATGTTACCATTGGCCCATCTCCAAAATGGATGCAACAAAGGCTTGCAGCAAGCGGAATTCGTCCAATTAACAATATTGTAGATATTACAAACTATGTTATGGAAGAATATGGGCAACCGATGCATGCGTATGACTATGAGCAAATTGGTGGAAAGAAACTAGTTGTGAAGTGTGCGAACAAAGGAGATGAATTCCAAACGCTTGACGGACAGGTAAGAAGCTTAGACGAAACCATTCTTATGATTAATGATGGTGAAAAACCAGTTGGAATTGCTGGAATTATGGGTGGAGAAGATTCTAAGATTACAGATGATGTAAAGACTCTTGTATTCGAGGCGGCTTGTTTTGATGGAACGAATGTAAGACTATCTTCTAAAAAGGTAGGACTTCGTACGGATGCATCTACAAAATTTGAAAAAGGATTAGATCCTAACAATGCAAAAGCGGCAATTGATCGTGCTTGCCAGCTTATTGAAGAATTAGGAGTAGGAGAAGTAGTAGGTGGGATTGTTGATGTATATCCAGAAGTTCGGAAAGAGATCAGAGTTCCATTTAATGAAGTGAAGATTAATGATTTGCTAGGAACGAAACTTTCAAGAGATGAGATGAAAGATTATTTAGAGAAAGTAGAACTAATGGTAGATGGTAGCGAAGTGATTGTT
>CAYJKD010000342.1:439-2320 GCA_964370595.1 uncultured Lachnospiraceae bacterium | reverse complement strand
TAATGCTGTCATTTGATTTTGTAGCATCCTCAGATAAGTAGGAGAATAGCCTTTGCTTTGCATATCATTTTGCCAATTGATAATATCAGCAGGTAAAATTTCATTTATCTTTTTATTGCCAAAATAAGGGATTATATGCCTTTCCATCATATATCGCTTGTTCTTAATGGTTCGTTCCTTCAATTCTGCCTCCTTATTTTTAAAGTAAACTTCTATAAAGCTATTTAACTCCATGCTCAAGTCTGAACTTGTTTTCAGTTTAACTCAGCCTCCCACTCAATCGCTTCTTTTTTTGTTTTGAATCCTCTTTTTTGCTTCTTCTTTTTTTCCCCTTTCCAATCTTCATAATAAAACATACAATACCATGTTCCACGCTCTTTATCTTTGTATGATGGCATATATCCTCCTTTACATCAGTTCTTTTACATCGTTGTATCCATAAAATTTCTTCATCCAAAACATCTTTGGTATTTTTCCTGATATTACTACATATCCTGATTCTTTTAATTCTTCATTCAACTGTCTTATAATCTTGTAAGCATGTGGTTTTGAAATACCTAATTCTGTTGCAATTTCATTCGCAGTAATCATATACGTTTTGCCCATCCATTCCCCTCCTTTATTTGTTTATTGGTACAATTACAAGATTTCTTGTAATTATAATATACTACAATTTTATTTGTAAGTCAAGGATGTTATTTATATTCTTGTATTTTTACATTGATATTTGTATTACATTGTGATAAACTACTTGTACGGAGGTACTACTATGCGATTAAGTGAATATATGAAAGTTGGAGAGAAACTGAAAACTGCACGTGTTAATGCAAAAATCAGCCAAAAAAATATGGCTGAGCAATTAGAACTTACAAACTCGACCTATTCGAACTACGAGAATGGTTATAGCGATCCACCTGTTGAAGTTTTACTAGGATTTTGCAAGATTATTGATATTACATTAGATGAACTACTGGGAATGAAGGTTGAACAAGCGACTAATACAAAAATAAGAACTTTTGCGGAGTTGATCTCCATACTTATTGATTTAGATAAGAGAGGTATGAATATTGTGGGTACAACTACTTATTCTGAGGAAGATAATCAATTAATTGCCCATCTTACTCTAGATATCAGTAATGCACAATTAGCGACTTTCATTCCTAATTGGAATAAAGTCTACAAAAATTTAGCATCTGGCTTAATGAATAAAGATGATTACAGAATCTGGTTAAATGATACTCTACGAATATTCAACGTTGCAATTGATGATTACATTTAAAAAATTAATATAAGATTCTCTATTGTTTTCTTGTTTTAAATTACTAAAATTCATATTTTTAGAACCAAAATAGAACCACAAGCAAATTTTTCTACTTTTTGTTTATGGTTCTATTTCAATGTTCGCTATTCTATTTATTAATCTAAAAAGTCACAACCCCCTATTTCTAAGGGATTGTGACTCCTATTAAACCATAAATGGTTGTAGTTATAAGGAACATCATTTCACTACGTTCAATGATGGGCTTTCTCACTAAATTCGTGCTTCGCACTCATTAAGTGTTCAATGCCTACTCAACGATAGTAGCAACTCTTCCTGAACCTACTGTACGTCCACCTTCGCGGATAGCAAAACGAAGACCTTGCTCCATAGCGATTGGGTGAATAAGTTCAACTTTCATTTCTACGTTATCTCCAGGCATACACATTTCTACGCCATCTGGTAATTGGCAAACACCAGTTACGTCAGTTGTACGGAAGTAGAACTGTGGACGATAGTTGTTGAAGAAAGGAGTATGACGTCCACCTTCATCTTTTGTTAATACGTATACTTGAGCTGTGAAGTTTGTGTGACACTTTACAGAACCTGGTTTAGCAAGAACT
>CAYJKD010000342.1:0-429 GCA_964370595.1 uncultured Lachnospiraceae bacterium | reverse complement strand
CCAAAGTGTAGCCAAAATCTTATAGCAGTATTTCTTTCCAATTTCTTCTATTATATCCTATCCTTACAATTACTATGGCACTATGCTCTTCAAAGATTCTATAAAAAACATAATAATTTTTATAGGGCATACATCTAATTTCTTGTTTCTGGATAACTCCGTCATCTATATATGCATATCTACATGGTAAGGATCTAATCTCATCGATTGCTCTTCTCAATCCAGCTACTAAATTATTTGCCGTAGTTGGCTCCAATAAGGTGTATGAAATATAATCACCTATATCTATAAGATCTTTTCGTGCTTTTTTAGTAAAAATAATTTTATACTGCTTCATGACGATATCTTCTTTCTAATTCATCAAAAACCTCATCTCCATCTATTAAATCGTTATTCTCTATGTCTTTTAAGCCTTCATTTATAAAATTT
>CAYJKD010000341.1:2029-2321 GCA_964370595.1 uncultured Lachnospiraceae bacterium | reverse complement strand
ATGGGAGCTGCACCAATTGTAGCAATGAATTGTAATAATAACTTGAAATACATTATTATAAATAATGGTGCACATGAGTCTGTTGGTGGTCAACCAACAATAGCCTTTGATATTGATGTTTCAGGTATTTTAAAAGCATCAGGATTTGAAAAAGTCTATATTTCAGAAACATCTGAAGAAATCAAAGAGAACTTAAAATTAATGAATGAAATAACGAGTATTAGTGCAATGATTATAAATGTTAAGCAAGGTTCAAGAGCAGATTTGGGTCGTCCAAGTATCGCACCGATTG
>CAYJKD010000341.1:0-2019 GCA_964370595.1 uncultured Lachnospiraceae bacterium | reverse complement strand
GCTATAAAGGGAGAAGTATAATGATAGCAATTATCCTTAATTCGGGTATTGGACATCGTATGGGCGAAGCCACTCGACTTAAGCATAAGTCGATGACAATTCTTAATAATGGAGAAACTATATTTCATAGACAATTGCGAATTTTGAGCGAATGCGGAATTGATAAATTTGTTATTACAACAGGTGCTTTTCAAGAACAGTTGATTGAGGAATCAAAAAAGAGAGAGTTTGCCCATCTTTCATTCTCATTTATTCATAATCCGATTTTTGATAAAACCAACTATATTTATTCATTGTATTTAGCAAAAGAATACTTAAAAGACGATTGCTTATTATTACATGGAGATTTAGTATTCAATAAAAAATATATTGAGCAAATGTTGAGTTCCAAGATTAGTGATATGGGAAGTGTGAATTCTAAATTACCACTTCCTGAAAAGGACTTTAAAGCGCAGATATTAGATGGTTGTATAAATAAAGTTAGAATTGATATTTTTGGCGATGATTGCGTTGCATTCCAGCCATTATATAAATTATCAAAACAAGTTTTTGAAAGTTGGATGAATAAGATAGAGGAATTTTGTCAATCGGATAATACAAAAGTTTATGCGGAAAATGCACTAAATGAAATTGCAAGTACTTTAAATATCCAAGCTTTTTCCTATGAAGGACATTTTGTTGATGAAATTGATAATTTGGAAGATTTGGTTCGTGTGAGAGAACGAATAAAAAAGTTTGATTATCAAGAACAAGTAATTTATTGTGATAAGGATATTAAAGGATTTATTTACCAATATATTAAGAAAAATAATATTAATAAACCTATGATACTTTGTGGAGCAAATACAATTAAATTACAGTTATCGCAAGAGATTATAGAAAACTTTAATAATCATGTAATATTTAACGAGTATACGCCAAATCCATCATATGACCAAATTGAAAAAGGTGTGAAACTATATAGGGATGAAGAGTGTGATAGTCTCATTGCAATTGGAGGTGGTAGTGCAATTGATACTGCAAAAGCAATTAAAGCATTTGCTTCAATGGAGCAATCCATGGATTACCTAAATCAAGAGATTACATATTCTCCGATTAAGCTTATTACAATCCCTACAACAGCAGGAACTGGTAGTGAATCTACTAAGTTTTCAGTTATTTATGTTGATGGAAAAAAACAGTCATTAGAGCATGATTGCTTACTTCCTGATTTAGCAATATTAAATGCTCAAGTATTACAAAATTTACCACTTTATCAAAAAAAATGTACCATTATGGATGCAATGTCACAATGTATTGAATCTATATGGTCGAAAAATGCTACTGAGCAATCTATGCAATATGCAGTAGATGGATTAAATCTAATATTAGAGAATATTGATGAATATATAAATGGCAGCGTAGATACATATGAGAAAATATTGAAAGCGTCAAATTTGAGCGGGAAAGCAATCAATATTTCAAAAACAACAGCAGCACATGCAATGAGTTATGAATTAGGAGCTAGGTTTGGTTTAGCCCATGGACATGCAGTGATTCTTTGTCTACCACATTTAATGAAATTTATGGAAGAGAACTTAGAGAAACTGAGCAATGATAATCATATTATAGTTAGACAAGCGTTCGAAACTATTTGTAAGGTATTTAAAAAAGATAGTTTGAGTCAAGTAGCTAATGTAATTGAAAATTATATTGCTCAAATGGAGCTTGAAATACCAAAAGCTGAATCAGAAAAATGTATTGATGAGTTAGCTGAATCTGTAAATATTCAAAGGTTGATGAATAATCCTGTGGAATTGGCTCATAGAGATTTAGTTGAAATATATCATTTTTTAATTCAATAAATTAATAATTTCAAGAAGGAGTAGAAGAACTATGAAAGGAATCATCCTAGCAGGCGGTTCAGGAACACGCCTATACCCATTAACAAAAGTAACATCAAAACAACTACTACCAATCTACGATAAACCAATGATCTACTATCCACTATCTGTATTAATGAATGCAGGAATTCGTGAG
>CAYJKD010000340.1:2044-2331 GCA_964370595.1 uncultured Lachnospiraceae bacterium | reverse complement strand
TCCTTGTATTATATCACTGTGATTGTTATAATAACAATACATTATACTCATGTTTATTATAACAAGTGGTTATAATTTTATCATGCAATTTAATGCACATTGAATCAAAGGAGTACCTATGGAACAAAACCTATCTCAATATAAAATATTTTATGAAGTTGCTAAAGCTGGCAACATTTCAAAAGCTGCAAAAAAACTCTATATCAGCCAACCTGCTATAAGTAAATCAATTAGTAAATTAGAAGAAAGTTTAAACACCTCTCTCTTTTATAGAAATTCTCGAGGAG
>CAYJKD010000340.1:1461-2034 GCA_964370595.1 uncultured Lachnospiraceae bacterium | reverse complement strand
AATTAACGGATGAAGGTCTAATCTTATTTGAACATGTTGAATCTGCATTTTCAACTCTATCAATCGGTGAACAAGAACTCGTGAGAAGGAAAAATTTTCAACTGGGGCATTTGCATATCGGCGTAAGTAATACCCTATGTCGCTTCGTCTTAGTTAAATACCTAAAAGGATTTATAGAGACATATCCACATATCCGTGTATCAATTGAAAGTCAAAGCAGTGCAAAAACTATTTCTAATTTAGAAGATGGACGTATTGATGTTGGCTTAGTCGCTGAGCCAAATTTATCAAAAAAATTAGATTTTCATCCTGTTGCTGATATTCAAGATGTTTTTGTAGCAAATCCTACTTACCTTGGCAACCTATTACTTCGCGAAGGAAAAGAAAGTGACCTATTTCATGTAAGTAACATCATGTTGCTTGACAAAGAAAACTTAACTCGTTCCTATATCGAAGAACATTTTCAAATCGATAAAATTCCAACACATAATCTGTTAGAAGTCACAACTATGGATTTACTAATTGAGTTTGTACGAATTGGTATGGGGATCGGTTGTGTCGTCAAAGAATTTA
>CAYJKD010000340.1:0-1451 GCA_964370595.1 uncultured Lachnospiraceae bacterium | reverse complement strand
CATGATTCCAAATGGACCAGAAATCCCAAAGCGTACCATTGGATTTGCATTTAACAAAAAGCATGAAACAGCTACCATTTCTTTATTTTTAGAATATTGTAGTAACCAAGAAAAACGGAGGTAGACAGCAATGTCTTCTCCGTTTTTCTCTTATAGGGTACAATATAGTTGTGTGTAAGTAACTGTTGCATTTCCTTCTTTCGTTAACCGTCTTATTTCTTCAGGTCCTTTTGTTCCTTGCGCATAAGAATATACACTCTGTCCGCATGCTAAATAACTTTGTCTCAATGACTCTATGTAATTCCAACTATGCTCAATTTGTTCCCAAGTAGAAAACCACATCTGCTGTGAAGCAAAAACCTCTTTTAACAAGCGTTCATAAGCTTCAGGGGTGTTGATTCGATGAAGTGCAGTTGCACTTTGGCAAAAATCCATCTCTGCTTGTATAATTTCTTGGGTATCGCCTGGTTTTTTTATATTAAATTGGAGCCCGATTCCTTCTTTTGGTTGAATCTTAAATATGAGTAAATTTTGTTTGCTTCCTTCTTGTGTCTTACGAAATACAATTACAATATTCATTTCTCTAGACATCATCTTTTTTCCTGTCATAATGTAAAAAGGCACACCTTTCCATCGGCTTGTATTCACACCTAACCTACACATGGCAAAAGTTTCTGTCGTCGAATTCTTTTTTACTCCTATTTCTTCTTGATAGCCTTTATATTGTCCTAAAATCAATGTATTTGCAATATCCGATGTAGTGATTTTTTCTAGGTTTTTTATTACTTCTAATTGTCGTATGTTGATACTATGATTTTCATCAGGTTCTTCCATTGCAATTAAACTTAAAATTTGAAATAAATGGTTTTGAACCATATCTTTTAGTGCCCCTGCCTGATCATAATACCCTGCTCTTGAACCAACTCCTTCTTCCTCACTTGCAATAATTTCAATACGTTCAATGGCATCTCTATTCCAACTATCACGAAAGATGGGATTTGCAAAACGAATCGTTTGAATGCTTTGTACCATCTCTTTTCCTAAATAATGGTCAATCCGATATACATTTTCTCTTCCAAAAGATTGTTCAAGATTATCACTTAGGCTCTTTGCCTCCTCTAATGTTTCTCCAAAAGGCTTTTCAATTACAATTTTTTGTATTCCCATACAGCGAAGCTTTAATATTCCTTCACTAATAACATGAAAAAATCTAGGTGCTACTGCATAATAGCAAATGCTCTCTTCGATTTCATAACCACAGAAACACCCACTTAGCCTATCATATTCTTCTAAGTTCGTAAAATCCATTTGAAAATACATAATTAAATCCGTAAATGCTTCAAATCGTTCATTTTGAAACTGTATTCTTGCATATTTTTCTACCCAACTTCTAATGATATCTATGTAATCTTCTTTTTTATAATCCCTTCTCCCAATTATTAATATTCGGT
>CAYJKD010000339.1:0-2383 GCA_964370595.1 uncultured Lachnospiraceae bacterium | reverse complement strand
GTCTGAATAAACTCATGAGATAATTATCAAATAACCGTAAGAAAAAAAGACCACTTGATTCGTTGTTTCAATCAAAGTGGTCTTCTGTTTTTTAATGATTCATATACCTAGCAATTACTGAAAGCATTCATCTATTCCTCTATATATTGCTTCATATGGAATATCTTTGTTCTGATAAGAAATATTTACACATCCTTTTCGCATTACAACATAGGGGGAATTAATTTTCTCTTTTACCACTTCAACCGCCTCTGATTTTCCGAAATAAACGCTTATGTATTTTTTCCTACATCCAATTGCAATATAAGTACCATGCAAGCGCCAAGTCGGAATACGTGTTTTTTCTGAATATTTTTCATCGAATACAGCATCCTTATAGTTCTCTTCAATATACAAAACCATTGGCATAACCTGCTCTTTTGTCTTATCATTAATCATATCTAGATACACTTCGATGGGCATCATACACCTCCATTTTATTTTAAAATCAATACTATATATAATTGCAAGAAATGTCAATAAATTAATAAACGCATTTTTAATTTTCCTTTGATTTTAAGTTAATTCTAGATAATAAAATTTTTGGCGTGAATTTAAAATTAATTTTACTAAAATATTATTTATTTTTATTATATATCTCATCAATCATCCGATATATACTCTATAAGAACTGTTTTTGAATACCTAACTGGGCACATGTGAAAGGAGTATCTCTTTATGAAATTGTTAAATCATTTATACGGAAAGCAACCTGACCCATATCTTCCAAAATTTATAAAAGAGTCAGCTTCCACCACATCTAAAAAAACGCCTATTACAGATACATTTACAAAAAGTGTCGAAATACCAACTGACTTAGAAACCTTAGAATCACAGCTTGAAGAAAAAAATGCAGAGCTTGAAGCTTTAAATCAAATTGAAATGATGGAATCTGAACTTGCGGCATCTAAATCTGAACTCGATAGTGTAATGCGAATGTTTGACATCCTCCTAAAGTGTCTAAAAATTGCTGCACGCATTATAGATGGTGATCAAGTTCCAAAACAAGATGAACATCTGTTAATGGAAAATTATCCTGATATTTATTCATCGGCAAAAATTTTAAGTAAACAAAATAATGAAAGTAAAAAACACAAGAGCCTAGCCGATAAAGTTGCTGACCCTAGTGAACCTACGATACCTACCGATCATTCGGAGCTTCGTTCGCAATTGACGACTTCAATTTCCGAGATTGAAGCTGCAATTACCGAACATTCTGAATAATCGATTTTTATTCTGAATCATAGACAGTTCCATTACAAATAGAGGGGAATTGAATCATTTTAAAATTCTGGTTCAAGATCCCCTCCCTATATCTAATCATTTACTATTCAACTAGAAAAAATATTACATAATCTAAGCTATCATTTATTTTTTACTCGCATTTTTTCTAAGCTCATAGTTATAATTTCTGCACTTACATTCAAATCTTTTAATATATTTGCAAATTGCTTTAATGTTAGCTCTCGTCCTTCTTCTCGTCCTTCTTCTCGTCCTTCTTCTCGTTCTTTATCAAGAATCTCACACATAATCAGTCTCCCTCCTTTGGTTTCCTTTAACATTTTCACTCGTTTAACTAGATTTGGAAATAAAGAATGTTCATATATGCCATCTACATTTTGCATATATTTCAATAATTCCTCTTGCTCTTTCGTTTTGAATCGTTTACCTGTGAAATTAGCATAATACTCGCCTGTACCATTATCCATCTGTGTTCCACCATATCTACCAACCCTTGTAACTTCCTCTACACCCCATTCATTCCCTAGAAAACTTTTTTTTGTAATGTAGATGTATCGTTGATCAGGAATTGTACTATATTCTTTCCCTTTTTCAAGGTGTTCCACATCCACTGCACTCATATAATATCTGCTTCGTTTCATACACGAATGATCATCTTGTGGATGCATTTCAATTATAATATCTCTTCCTTCTGAATCTAATGCTAACACATCTAAAACAATAGAATGAGTAAAGTATTGTCGAATTGCATACTGACACCTAACCTCTACGATTTGTATTTCTTCTTGAAGAATAATACAAATCACTTCTTGACATGCTTCTCGGTCTTCCATTACCTTCCCAAAGAAAATATCGCTAGTAAGTTGAAACTGTGAAATTTTCTCAGTCTTTTCTTCAGATAACAATCTGTTTTTTTCAATCACAATCTTCCTCTCCGACAAGCAAATTTTCACTGTAGGATTTTATTACAAACAATCGCTTGTCTATTATTTTTTTGTTTTTCTGGATTATAAGCATAGAATATATCAAATCGAATTAGATCTTTAGATGCCAAGAATTGGCAGTTGAATTTTTATTGCTATTTTCATAGCTCATATGCTTG
>CAYJKD010000338.1:2165-2387 GCA_964370595.1 uncultured Lachnospiraceae bacterium | reverse complement strand
GTCTGGTTTCTTAGCATATCCAGAGGAATTACAGTTGTTTTTAGAATATGTGTGTAAAGAATTAGAGAAAGAAAAGATAAAGTTTTCGGTTAAAACTAGAATTGGAAAAAGTGATCCTGATGAATTTGAATCATTAATGAAAATATACAATCAATATCCAATCGATGAATTGATTGTACATCCAAGGTTGCAAACTGATTTTTATAAAAATTTTCCAAATTT
>CAYJKD010000338.1:0-2155 GCA_964370595.1 uncultured Lachnospiraceae bacterium | reverse complement strand
ACTGCTTGCATGAATTTATGTTATAATGGCGATATATGCTCATTGGAAGATAATAATCGTATGCTGAGTGAATATCCAAATGTTTCAGCTGTGATGATTGGTAGGGGAATGATTGCCAATCCAGGACTGATTCAAGAGATAAAATCTGGTAAAAAAACGGAACATGGTAAGCTGAAAGAATTTCACGATGATTTAATTCATGTATATAGCGAACATTTATCTGGAGAGCTACCAGTACTATACAAAATGAAAGAGCTTTGGTGGTATATGGGAAACTTATTCCCAAATAGCGAAAAATATATAAAAAAAATAAGAAAATCACAATCTCTTTATCGATATAATGAGGAAGTGGAAAAATTATTTCAACGAAGTGAAAAGGAGAATGACTAATGCGCCAGTATATTACAAATTCAATAAAATATGTAGGTGTCGATGACAAATCATTAGATTTGTTTGAAGGACAGTATGAAATACCAAATGGAATTTCTTACAACTCTTATGTAATTATGGATGATAAAATAGTAGTGTTTGACACAGTTGATAAAAGAGCAGAGAAAGAATGGTTTGAAAACATTGAAAAAATTCTAGAAAGCAGAATACCAGATTACCTTGTGATTTCACATATGGAATCGGATCATGGAGCTTGTATAGAATCATTTTTTAATAAATACCCGACAGTAAAGATTGTTGGAAATGTAAAAACTTTTGATATGATAAATAAATTTTTCAAACTTAAATTAAGTGAAGAAAATAAAGTGTTAGTGAAAGAGGGGGATATTCTTGATATCGGAACACATAGGTTACAATTCATTATGGCACCGATGATACATTGGCCAGAAGTAATGGTAACCTATGAGCAAACACAAAAAGTTCTGTTTTCAGCAGACGCGTTTGGTAAATTTGGAACACTAGATACCGATGAGAATTGGACGGAAGAAGCTGCAAGATATTATTTGAATATTGTTGGTAAATATGGAGTTCAAGTCCAAACTTTAATTAAAAAATTAGCACCCTTCAATATTGATCTTATATGTCCATTACACGGTCCTATATTGAAAGAAGATATTGAGTTTTATTTGGAAAAGTACGATATTTGGAGTTCTTATAGAGCAGAAGAAACTGGAGTTCTAATTGCTTGTGCATCGATCCATGGTAATACAAAGCATGTGTGTGAAACATTAGAGAAGAAAATAATTGAAGATACAAATTTATCGGTTGAGCTTATGGATTTAACGAGAACTGATTTTTCACTAGCGATTCGGAAGGCTTTTTACTATGACCGTATGATTGTAGCAGCTTCCACTTATAATGGAGATGTATTTCCAGTTATGCAGGAATTTTTGAATAATATCAAGGCGAAAAACTATCAAAATAGAACTGTGGGTATTATCGAAAATGGAGCTTGGGCACCAGTAGCAGCTAAAGCGATGAAAGCTACCTTAGAAACGATGAAAAATATTGAAATTGTTGAGCCAATTGTTACAGTACATGCTACATTAAATAAAGACTCGAAAGAACAATTGTTCGAATTGTTTTCTGCAATAAAATAGCTGTATTGCTAACGATTTACAGAATGTGAAAAATATGGTATAATTGCATAAAGTATCCATTGAAGGAGAGGGAATGTATGAAAATAATTTATGCAATTGTCAGTTCAGATGATGGAAATCGCGTGACAGCCGTTCTGAATGATCATAATTTTGGTGTAACCCGTTTAGCAACAACTGGAGGTTTTTTAAAAAAAGGAAACTCCACATTGATGATTGGAGTTGAAGAGGAGCAAGTGGAAGAAGCGATTTCTTTGATTCGAGAGACGTGTGGAAAGAGACAGAAGGTTACATGCGATGTTTCTACTCCTAATATTGGCTCTTTATCAGCAGGCTATTCTACTATGCCAGTTAATGTAGAACTTGGTGGAGCTACTATATTTGTAACAGATGTGGTTAGATTTGAAAAATTTTAGATTAGGTTTAAAGGTGCATATATATATATGCACCTTTTTCTGTGTGTGCCAAGCATGGCACTAATCTAGTCGGTGCAAGTCCGACCACGGGTATTTACCGCCAAGTGTAGTGAACCACAAGTTGGTGTCAGTAATGATATAGATGAAGGAAGTGGTGTAGCGAAATTCTTGAACCTACGAACAGAAACTTGA
>CAYJKD010000337.1:0-2391 GCA_964370595.1 uncultured Lachnospiraceae bacterium | reverse complement strand
GCACTCTTTTTAAATGTTTGAGGTAGCACTAAAATATTTGGATGTTTTCCGATAAATTTCTTTGCATCTTCTAAAGCTTCTTCTACTGTCGCCCTTGTTTTTAATCCCATTCCTCTTGCATAACCTGGTTCCATAGCTCCGCATAGATAGATTGCAGACGTATTCATTTCTGCAATATGACCACAACTAATCATAGAGAATCCATGGAATGGATGGAATGCATTACAATAGCGATATTGACGAATGTATTCTTCATTTGTTCCAAAATACTCTCCTAATCGGTCCATATCTGGCAAAATATTCATCTCATCTTTTTGGAATTTTTCGTACATATCTCTTGTATATGGCCATAATTCATCATGGAAATATCCATTACACAAAGAAGTACAAATAATCACGCAATTTTCACTCATAATTCTCTTATGACGAATGATTTGAGCAGAAATTGCTTGCATTAACATAATCGGATTTGTTCCCATTCCTTCTCCATAGTGGAAAAATTGTGGCATACCAAAAACCATCACATCGTATTTTTTTTCTGCCCAAGGCACATAGGTACGCTTATCCGCCGTTTTCCACGAATGTGGTTGCATAACTTTTGCATATCCTGAATTGATTTCAATTTGACGAGATTGCGTATCAAGCACAGCGTCGATACAGAAGAATTTTTTACCCATACATTCTTCCATATGTTGGCTGATCTCATCAAACTTACTCCGCATTAAAGACTCCCCATTAACAGGAGTAAAATCATCTCGATGCATTACCTCTGGCACATGGTGTGAAGCAATAGATTTCCAATGTGTAATACCTGTAGCTGAGTGTTTATACCCACCTGAATAACCTCCATATGGATTCCCTTGTGTATGACCAATCAAAATAGCAATATCACTATCATGTACATATTTATTCATAATAACAGGATCGCCTCGTCTCGTTTTCCCAAGATCAACTAGATTGTCATAATCTTCACTGTCATGATTCAAAATCTGTTTTGTATACCAAAACTCATTAAATAATTCTGCTCCAAGTACACCTTTAATCTCTTTTTCTGTATTTTTTCTGTGTAGACCATTGGAACAAATTAGCAAAATATCTTTTTTCTCAACACCTGCTGCATAAAGTTCTTGTAACACAAGACGAATTGTCAATTTTCTATGTGAGGTTGGTTGTTCTCCACCCTTTACGCGATCTGGGAAAATAATCGTAACTTTGTCTCCCTTTTTAGCTGTCTTAGAAAGCGGCTCCATTCCCATAGGGTTGCGGATTGACTCTAGCGTCTTTGCCTCTAATTCTTCTGTCGGAATACAAGGAGGATCTGCTACCGTTTCTCCTGGAATAAAAATGTCTGCACCATCTGGTAATGTTACATCCACAGTTCCTTGTCCATATTCTAATGCTACTTTCATTTTGCTTTCTCCTATTCTTCTAAATATGTTTTTACAATTTCTAAGTATCCATCTGGATAAAACCCTATGTCGTCTTGGAAGCGAGTAAGTGCAATAAGTCCACCATCGATTTCATCAATACTTGCAATCATCTTAGCGTTATCAACTTTCAAGCCCCCACCATACACAACATCCATACCACCTGTAATCTCTTTCACATAAGCTGCAATTTTTTTAATATATGCTGCATCTGGCGGCATTTTTCCTGGACCAATTGCCCATATTGGTTCATATGCAATTGTTATTTTGGTTTTATCAACACCATCTAAACCAACCTCTAATTGCTCTTTTAATACATCTTGCCATCTTTCCTGTTCCTCAGATGACTCCCCAATACAATAAAGAACTGATAACTCCGCTTCCATCGCTTTTTTTATTTCTTGGTTTAGAATGCGATTTACTGCTATTGTATCTGTCACTCCAGCTTCTGCAAGAATTCCAGCTTTGTCACGCCTTTCTTCACAATGACCAATCATAGTTGCACTACACCCAATTGCCTTTGCTGCATTTGCTGTTCGATTTGTAGTAAATGCACCAAAGTTTCCACCTACTGCTGTATCATCACGATACACTCCTTGACACCCTACTTGGACTGGACCATTTTCATTACATGCCTTAGCCGCTCCAATCAGATGAGCCTCTGGAAAATACATTACAAATTCCACATCATCAGGATTATATTTCTTTAATTCATCTTGGGTTTGCTTTACGATATAACCTCCCCAGTCATTCATAGAAGCTATACTATTGACTCCACCCATTTCCTTTGGTATATCAAATCGTTTTAGATTCAAAAAAATATGTTTCATGTTTTCTTCCTTTCCAATCCAACTACCTCTACTCGTATTTTATCATATCACAAATAGTTTTCACGACATTTTACTCAAACGTTTGCATTATCTACTATACAATAATTATAAACTTGTAGTATAATTCAATTATT
>CAYJKD010000336.1:0-2394 GCA_964370595.1 uncultured Lachnospiraceae bacterium | reverse complement strand
GATCCTTCTGCTGTTGGCTCCATTGCTTCTGGCTCTTGTGCTGCTTCAGATCCTTCCTCTGTTGTTTCTTCTGCTTGTGTTTCTGGAGCTGCTTCTGTAAATTCTAATGCTGTTGTTTCTTCTTGTTGTTGACTTTGACTACAACCTGCAAGTGCTCCCATGCACAAAACAGATGCTAGGATCAACGATAACGCTTTTTTTGTTTTTTTCATAACTCATTTCTCCTTTTTTAATTTTATGTATTAAACTACAAGATTCATAGAATACATCATATTAGTATCGCTGCTGCTAAAATTGAAACACCTAACAATGTGATTGCAACTACATAAGATTCCTTATACTGTTCTTCATGACGAATTGTATGCATATACTCATGATATTTTCCTATTGTAGATGGTTGAGTTTTCCAAAGCTCAACAAATTTCTTTACCCCATAAATCGTCAAATCATAAAACCGTAATTTTTTTGTAGTTAAAAACATTGCTCGTATTAAAAAACAAATTCCAATTATTGTAAGCGCATCTACCATTCCAATGATAGACCAATCTTTTCGTACCAGATATACAATCCCCGATAATACACCACTGACCAAACACTCTGTAACTAGTTTTCTTTTATTCATTTCTAACACTCTTTTCTCAAGATTCTTTTGGAATCATTCGTCCACCATAGCGTATGGCAAAAACTGTTTCATTTTTCCAATATAACATGATATGAATATCTGAAAATTTATTTCGCACCATAGCCATGTAAGGATTCACTGCAATGATTGAAATTGGACTGCCACCTTCTTTTGCAGCTAATATTCCGTTTTCATCTACATATAATTCTACAATCGTTCCCTCTCCAGAATTATATACCCCTGTAGCAGCTTTCATGGTTTTTTCTGACCAAACATTTTCTTGATATTTATCTCTAGTGGCAATTGGACTCTTTCCGATATATGTTCTCATCATTGCTTCTGAAATTCGTGCTACTGATACATTCGATGTATTACATAACACTATAATTGCCGCATCTGCTTCATAGGACCAAGAAATGTCAGATGATACCCCAGGCAAACTACCACCGTGTCCGATTACAGTTAATTCATCTAGCTGATGAATCGATAAACCATAGCCATAGTATACTTGAGGGCGATACAACAATTTAGGGTTACACATCTGAATCACACTTGATTGTTGTAACACGCTTGCTCCATTTGCTCCCTTTCCTTCGTTCAAATAGGAAACTAGATATTTTTTCAAGTCACATATTGTTGATTTCATAGCACCAACACCATTTAGAACAAATGCATTATCACGATAATTTCTATGCCCTTTCATCACTCCATCAACTTTTTTATACAAAGTTGCTGCATTTTCATCCTTTGATGGTTTTATATAATCACAACAGCTACGGGACATTTCTAATGGTTCTAGTATATGCTTATTAACATATTCTGCAAAAGATTTCTCATTACCTACTCTTCGAATTATTTCTGAAAGTAATCCGTACCCATCATTGCTATAACTTAGATACTCACCAGGTTTTCCAATTAGCCCTTGATCCATCATCTGCTGATCCATTTGTTCTGCTACTAATCGCGTTCCTTCTAATGCGATTTTTTCATTATATACAAGGTCTTCTTCTGTGGTTTCACTAATCCCAAGACTCTTTGCCACATCATCTATAACCGTTCTTTTTAACGGAAAAAATCCTGCTGAGTGATTCATCAAATGCCATATTTTTACTTCTTCTTGGTTTTTATTTGTAAATTCTGGAATATACTTACTTATAGGATCTTCAACATTTAATAATCCTTGTTCTGCTAACTGCATAATCGCCATACAAGTAAATGATTTCGTTACTGAAGCAACTCCGAATATCGTATTTTCATCAATCGCTAATTTCGTTTCACTATCTCGAACCCCAAAGTACTTTTCATATTGGGTTTTTCCGCTTCCATCAACAATTGCAACTGCAATTCCTGTTGCTTCGCATCCAATTCTAATATCTTCAATCAATTGTTCAAGAAGCAGTATGTTTGATTTCGTCATTTTATTCATGGTGTTTTCCTCACTATTTCTTTACCTCTTTATCACAATGAAGTTTAATTGAAGTCAAGTATATTTAAAAACCACACTTATGTCAAACAAATTACTTTATTTTTTATTAATTTTGTTATTAAATTAATTGTTTTTATTATTTAGGTTGTTTTTATTCCAATATTGGGTTAACATTAACCTAATAAATTTTACCAAGGAGCTTTTTATGAAAAAACACTTATTAATTGTCACTGCCAGTCGCACTGCAAAATTAGGTATTTTAGCATACTTATCCTCAATTTTTCACAAATACTTACATATTTCTTCTGTGCTCACAACTGATGTTACCTCTGACTTATTAAATAAT
>CAYJKD010000335.1:0-2412 GCA_964370595.1 uncultured Lachnospiraceae bacterium | reverse complement strand
TTAATGTAGGTGTAAGTGGACCAGGAGTTGTAAAAGTTGCATTAGAAAAAGCAAGAGGAGAAAACTTTGAGGTTCTGTGTGAAACAATTAAACGTACTGCATTTAAAATAACGCGTGTGGGACAATTAGTTGCACAAGAAGCATCAAAACGGTTGGGAATTCCATTTGGAATTATTGATCTTTCTTTGGCACCAACTCCAGCAGTAGGAGATAGTGTAGCTGAGATATTAGAAGAAATTGGTTTGGAACGTGTAGGAGCACCTGGAACAACAGCAGCACTCGCTATGTTAAATGACCAAGTGAAAAAAGGCGGAGTTATGGCATCTTCCTATGTTGGTGGTTTAAGTGGAGCATTTATTCCAGTGAGTGAAGATCAAGGAATGATTGATGCAGTTAGAGAAGGGGCATTAACTTTAGAAAAATTAGAGGCAATGACTTGTGTGTGTTCTGTTGGTCTTGATATGATTGCAATTCCAGGGGATACAAAAGCTACAACTATTTCTGGAATTATTGCAGATGAGGCAGCGATTGGAATGATCAATCAAAAGACAACTGCAGTAAGAATCATACCAGTTGTAGGAAAAGAAGTTGGAGACACAGTGGAATTTGGTGGGTTACTTGGATATGCACCAGTTATGCCAGTAAACAAATTTTCTTGTGATAAATTTGTTACAAGAGGTGGAAGGATTCCAGCACCAATTCACAGCTTTAAGAATTAAGAATGAGAGATAGAATGAAAAAAGAATCATTGGCATCTGTATTGCAAGAGTTTATTACAGATCAGCTAAAACAAATGATAATTAGTAATCCAAAAGAAAAAGCTAAGGTGCAAAAGATAAAAATCCGTCCAGTAAAGTTGAAGGATGAGATATATTTTCAAGCAGAGGAATTTACGAAAACACAAGCATTCCATAAAAATTTAACGCTTACTGAAGTGATTTCATATATAGAAGAACAGTTGGTAAAACATTTTAAGCAAGGTACATTGGAAGCTAGTAATGGACAAGCTCATATTTTGGTAAGTAAAAATAATACAACGACCATTAAAGTAAAACGAAGTAATTGTGACAAAAATGATACAGCAGAAGTTTTTAATCATAATCGTAAAAAACAATATTTGCTACAGGAAGGAATTTATGTTCCGTTCTTAGAAGATTTGGGGGTTATGACAAAAGATGGAAAAATTATTCGTTCTCGTTATGATAAGTTTCGTCAAATTAATCGATTTTTAGAAATGGTGGAAGATATTATACCAGCACTTGATAAAAATAAAATGACTAGAATCATTGATTTTGGTTGTGGAAAGTCTTATTTAACCTTTGCACTTTATCATTATTTACATGTAATTCGTGGATATGATGTATCAATTGTCGGATTAGATCTAAAGCAAGAGGTAATAGCACATTGTCAAAATTTGACAGTGAAATATGGGTATAAACAATTAACTTTTTTATGTGGTGATATTGCCTCCTATGAGGGAGCAGATGAAGTAGATATGGTTGTAAGCCTTCATGCTTGTAATACAGCAACGGATTATGCATTGTACAAGGGGATTTTGTGGAATGCAAAAGTCATTTTAAGTGTTCCTTGTTGCCAACATGAAGTAAATAAGCAAATCCATAATGAATTGTTAAAACCGATAATGAATTATGGAATTTTAAAAGAACGATTATCTGCTTTGTATACCGATGGTTTGCGAGCAGAGTTATTAGAGTCGGTAGGGTATCGAACACAGATTTTAGAATTTGTTGATATGGAGCATACACCTAAAAATATTTTAATTCGAAGTGTGTTTGATGGAAAGAAGAAAGATAACAAAAAAGAAATCCAAGATATTTTGGATTTCTTTGAGATAACACCTACCTTATATCGTCTACTTAGAGACGAAGAATAGAACGAGTGTATTCGTTTGGGCTTGATTTGCCAGTTTTTAAAGAGAGGGTAGATTGATATAGGGCAGATGCAAATAGGTCATATTGAAACTGTTTATAGGCAATAGGGGACAGATTCATTTTTGCAGCTGCTACTTTGGTCACAATTGGAAGATTTGTTGATTTTTTTAGTTTTGAAAGAAGAGGAGATGCTTGTTTTTGAAATCCTAAGATTCGAATGTAAGTTGCAAAATCTTGGGATTTGAATAGGACAGCATCTTCTTTTTTGTGTCCAAGTAAAAGATGTAATAAGCAACGACTAATTCTAGCGTGCGTAAATTCTTTTGTTTTTGCTTGAGTAATTCGATGAGAGAAGGTATCAAAACTCAAAACTTGTTGCGTAAGGCGGTCGCTGAGTGAATCAGAAATATCAAATATGGAAGAAAATATAATTTCTTCATTGCTCATTTGAAGCATTTGATAGTTTAATATATTAGAAAAATCATTTAAATACAATGGGGTGGAAGATTCAAGTAGATTT
>CAYJKD010000334.1:1251-2424 GCA_964370595.1 uncultured Lachnospiraceae bacterium | reverse complement strand
TGCATTAAAACTATATCGAAGTAACTTATAATACGTTGCTGCACGAGTTACTTCCACCTCTTTTGCTTGTTCTTTGATTAGATTTTCCAGTTCCTTTGCTTGTGGTGGATCAAATAAAATCTGAGTCAACTGTAATTCTTCTAGCAAATCTATGGTACGAAACTCTTCTTTTCGAATGATTCGTTTGCATACTTCAAAATCATCTCGTGCATTCAATGTCAAAAATCCAATCTCGTGAATCAGAGCCAGTGGCTTATCTCTAGCACATCGCATCAGATTAACTAAATCCTTGTTGAAATCATTATAGATTCGTAGGGTGTTTTCTTTACACTCCAGGTTTAGGGTTACAGTGCCACTGCCTCCAAACACATCCACACAGCGCTCATAGGTACTAGGAGCAAATAGATTGATCATCCACATCAACTTGCTTTTCCCACCCACCCATGCAATAATACTTTTTTTCAACAGCCTCCCTCCTTATCTTAATTCTGTTTCATAACCTCCATGAATAAAATCTCCTGCCTCGCATCGATGAAAAAAATGCTTCTTCCCTTTTGGAGTTACTAAGGTTTGTAATCCGTAATGCCCATGGATACTACGAAATTCAACCAATTGAAACAAGCCTTCTTCCAAATGGTGTTGATAGGGTAATAAATCATTTCTTTTATTTCGATATAAATACTGATGCTCTAATAAGTATGCAATGAAATACAGTGGCTTTATTCCTAATTGCTTTGCTGTTGTACGAAAATTGGTTGCGTGATTCCCTTCCATCATGGCATCAAAATAGGCTACTTTTTCTTCTGCTTCACTTAATTGTATTTGCAAGGTTTCCTTTTCTTTTGATAGCTGATACATTTGTTGTAAAAAATAGGTTAGGGTTTCTGGATTTTGTAAGAATTCTTTCAGGGTCTCTTTTGTAAAAAAGGCTCCATATGTTCGGATACTTGGAAGAATTTCTTCAAAAACAAATCGCTCAAAGTCAACTGCGGATTGCAATCTACTTTTCGTGATTAGTCGATAAACATCTGCTTCTGTAATAAATACCATTTGTATTTCTTTTCCCTTACTTTGTGGATGGGGTACTCCCTGTTTTAGGGTATACCCTCTGCAATGCATTTGAACCGCATTCATGGGTTTTGCATACCCAAGTGCCTTAGCCACATCCGAACC
>CAYJKD010000334.1:0-1151 GCA_964370595.1 uncultured Lachnospiraceae bacterium | reverse complement strand
ATTTGCGTTCTACTTGGGCATCCCATCCTATTCCCTCCTGTTCTACATCCCTTGATATCCATCTTGAGTGATTGACTCCATACTTGGTTCTTCATATGCAGCAATGGTTAAGGTACCACCTGCGTATTCATACACTTGATCCGTAAGTTTTTCTTCTGGTGCTAACTCGGTTTCATTTACACTTACTACCATGTCTAATAATTGATTGGCAGATATTTCTCCATTTTTTCCAACAATCAAACATTCATGCACGGATGATGGTAAAATATAAAAATCCGAATCGAGTTGCTCACGAATCTTTGTTAATACCGACTCTTCTAACATAAGTCCTGCACCAAACATACGATCTTTCGTTGAAAGTATAAAAAATGGGTCATCTTTGCTTTCTTCAAATAAAAACTCTAGTTCTGGTTCCATTTCTTCTGAAAAAAGTGCCTTCATTTCTGCATTCATGGAACGAAATACAATATCTTTACAAAGATTATGATGTCCATGGGAAAACAGTTCTTCTCTTGAAATATCAAAATGCTCCATAAAGTGATCTGTTACTGTAACGCTATGATTTTCATGAGACCATTTCACACATAAAGCTAGGTCTAGCTGCACTTCATGGGGGCATGTTTCAAGCAAAGCTTTATTATTTTTTGCTCCAATGACAAAAATACGGCATTGCTTTAAGATATCTTCTTTTGAAGATTGAAAAAAATCAAGTTGTAGCGGAGATACTTGCTCAAAAGAGTTCATGGATATGTTTAAAATTTCATCCATTGCTCTCCCTTGTAGATACATCTCATAGAAATCATCGGGAAAAACCACACCAGAAATTGGATGATTCCCTTGATGAATGACAATCCCTTCTCGAATTCGATTGTTCTTTGGGAATGATCTCCACTCTAATTTCCCACCTTGTGTATCCATTCGTTGTTGCAGTTGCTCAAAAAATGCTTGTTTGAATTCCTTCTGTTTCATAGTTATTTCCTCCTTTTTTTATATACAAAAATCCCAATAACCTCCCATGATGCAAGGTGGTATTGGGACTTAAGTTCCATCATAATGTTATTAATCAAATATCATCCTATTTCAAGGCACAAAAAAAGACAGGCATTTTTCTGCCTGTCCAAAGGGATTGATTATTTCTTCTTATTTATACA
>CAYJKD010000333.1:0-2427 GCA_964370595.1 uncultured Lachnospiraceae bacterium | reverse complement strand
AATAGAATCTGTAATTGTTACCAATACAGAAATTGAAATTACCTATATTGCAGATGCAGAAGGGATCAACCCACTATTTAGTTATTATGCAGTTAGAATCGAAGGCGATGAGGAATTTGTAACTCGCTTAGTAGATAATGGTGTTGAGGTAACAAGAGAGAGACAAGATAGCAGTGCATTATTAGAAAGTATTCTTGGGATTGTATTTCCATTTATTTTGATTGTCGTATTCATGAGTTTTATGATGAAGCGAATGGGTGGAATTGGAAAAAATAATGCGAAAGTTTTTATGCAAAGAGAAACAGGTATAACATTTAAAGATGTTGCGGGACAAGATGAAGCAAAAGAATCACTGGTTGAGATTGTAGATTTCTTGCACAATCCTGGTAAATATACACACATTGGAGCGAAATTGCCGAAAGGAGCATTACTAGTAGGACCTCCAGGAACAGGAAAAACACTTTTAGCAAAAGCAGTAGCAGGTGAAGCAAAAGCTCCATTCTATTCACTTTCAGGTTCTGATTTTGTTGAGTTATATGCAGGGGTTGGTGCATCTCGAGTTCGTGAGTTGTTTAAACAAGCCCAAGATACAGCTCCATGTATCATATTTATCGATGAGGTTGATGCGATTGGTAAAAGCAGAGATACACGTTATGGTGGAAATGATGAACGTGAACAAACCTTAAACCAGCTGTTGTCAGAAATGGATGGTTTTGATTCTTCCAAAGGGCTTTTGGTTTTAGCTGCAACCAATAGACCTGAAATACTTGATAAAGCACTTCTTCGACCAGGTAGATTTGACCGCCGAATTATTGTAGATAAGCCAGATCTAAAAGGAAGAATTAGTATTTTACAAGTTCATGCAAAAAACGTATCCCTAGATGAGTCTGTAGATTTAGAAGCAATCGCTTTAGCAACTTCAGGTGCAGTAGGATCAGATCTTGCTAATATGATTAATGAAGCTGCAATTTTAGCAGTAAAGAATAAGAGAAATGCGGTTGCACAACAAGATCTATTTGAAGCAGTTGAAATCGTTTTAGTGGGAAAAGAAAAGAAAGACCGAGTGCTTAATAAAGAAGAGCGCCGTATTGTTTCATACCATGAAGTTGGGCATGCTCTTGTTAGTGCATTGCAAAAAGATTCAGAACCAGTTCAAAAAATTACGATTGTTCCTCGTACTATGGGAGCGCTAGGGTATGTGATGCACGTACCAGAGGAAGAAAAATTCTTAAATACGAAAAAAGAGATCGAGGCAATGTTAGTAGGTCTTTTAGCAGGGCGTGCAGCAGAAGAAATCGTATTTGAAACAGTGACAACAGGTGCTGCTAATGATATTGAAAAAGCAACACAAATGGCACGTGCTATGGTTACTCAATATGGAATGTCTGATAAATTTGGTCTCATGGGGCTTGCAACACAGGAAAGTCAATATCTAACAGGAAGAACAGTGATGGATTGTGGCGACGAAACAGCTGCTGAAGTCGATAAAGAAGTAATGAAAATCTTGAAGGATTCCTATGACAAAGCGAAGGAATTATTGGTAGAGAATCGTGAAATTATGGATAAGATTGCTGATTTCTTAATTGAAAAAGAGACCATAACTGGAAAAGAGTTTATGGAAATTTTTAATCGTTGTAAAGGGATTGAGCCAGAATCTGAAATTGAAACAACTTCTGATGTGAGTCAAGAACAGGTGCAAGAAGAAGTGGCTCCAGTCATTGAAGTGAAGATTGATGAACCCATAGAAATAAAACCAGAAGAACTAGAAGAAACGAAACAAGAAGATCTTTGGGAATCGTAAGTTATCGTAAAGAATCAATAGGATGAGTTTTCATTGAATTATGAAAGTTCATCCTGTTTTTTTATCTGCATTGAGCATAAAGCTTTGGAACGGTAAGCGGTTGAATGGTTACAAAAATATATTAAATATATAATAAATATAGTTGAAAATAGCAAAAAAATACTATATAATGTGTATAGCGACATCGCATCACAATATATAGTATACATAAAACAAGGAGATACCAAGGATGAAAAAGGTTGCAAAAAGAAATGGAAAAGAAGTTGTATTTAATGCCAATAAGATCCGTGTAGCAATTGAAAACGCAATGCGTGAAACAAAAGCAGGTATGCAAGAAAATTTTGCTCAAGATATAGCAATGGCAATAGAGTCACAAGTAGAGCAACTTGAATACGTAATCAATGTGGAAGAGATTCAAGATATCGTAGAAGATTTCCTAATGGCAAGCACTCGTAAAGATGTAGCAAAGCGTTTTATTATTTACCGATATGAGCGTGATAAAACAAGAGATGCACGAAAGCGAAGAGATGGAAGAATTATTTCAGAAGAATTTGTGAGCCGCTATAAGCATACCGCATCCCCAATGAACCAACTTGGTAGTTTTGTCTACTATAGAACATACTCGA
>CAYJKD010000332.1:1196-2433 GCA_964370595.1 uncultured Lachnospiraceae bacterium | reverse complement strand
AGAATGATTTATCTAAAGTTATTAATATTTCTTCAGAGCCAATTGTTGAGCTTGGCGGAATAGGCGAATTTGACGAATTTGGTTCTATGCCATGTAGCGTAGTAAAGCATAATGATGAATACTATCTTTATTATGTAGGCTGGACACGTCATTATAGTACTCCATATGACTGGGAAATTGGTTTAGCTAAAAGCAAAGATGGCGCAAAATTTACAAGAATTGGCAAAGGCCCTTTAATGGGACCAACTGTAAAAGAGCCATATCTAAACTCAACTCCTGTTGTATATAAATTTGCTGAAAACGATTGGCATATGTTCTATCATACTGGGCTTCAATGGATAAAAGGAGCAGACAAGCTAGAGTCACAATACGTTCTTAAACATACAACCTCAACTGATGGTATAAATTGGGGAAGAGATTCTGATCCTATAATTCCATTAAAAGTTGAAAACGAATGTCAAACTACTCCAGCCCTTATGGTGCTTGATGGTAGATACCATGTGTTTTTCTGTTACAGACACGGGCTTGACTTTAGATATAATAAAGATAATGCTTATCGCATTGGCTATGCTTATTCTGATGACTTAATTACTTGGACAAGAGATGATGAACAAGTAGGTATTGATGTTTCAAAAAGTGGTTGGGATAGTGAAATGATTGAATATCCACATATTAATTATATAAATGGAAAGTACATTATGTTCTATTGTGGCAACCATTTTGGCAAAGCTGGTTTTGGTTACGCGGAACTTGAAATTTAAAACAAATAGCAGTATAAAGAGAGACTAAAATGTTAAAAAGTAGTTTTACATCAAGGTTACGTAATATGATTTGGGCTTGTACCCCTTACCGTTACCCCGAAACAAAAACTGATTCGACTCCAAAATACGAAGAGCAAGTATATATTGAAAGTTCAATCTTTAAAAATACCTTTGATTTTATTAAGGCTTTTTCAAAAGCTCGAAAGCTTGATACAAAAGCATTAAAAAAGAAGTATAGTAGTTTAGCTCATGAAGCAGAAAAAGAAATAATGCTCAAAGAAATTGTGTATGGTCTTTTTGACGACGTACGTGTACGTTTTCCTGAAAGTTATTATTCCAGTTTGTCAAAATACAAAGACTCAGAATTTCTTCTTGCTTTGCACCAACTGCTTTGGAATTGTATTCCTTATACTTACCCTGATACCAAAGATGATTATTCACCACGTTTTCATGAAAAAGTTAAGATTGAAACATCT
>CAYJKD010000332.1:0-1186 GCA_964370595.1 uncultured Lachnospiraceae bacterium | reverse complement strand
TCTTTTAGTATAAATGATGCTAACCATCTTCGTGCTCTAACATTGCTTGATGAGCTTGACCTTGAAGGATTAGAATGGACGTATAATCAATTAGCAGACGAATACTCTAAAGAGATGATGCTTACAGTGCTTATCTATAATCTTTTTAAAGAAGAAAATGCAAAAATTCGTTTTCCTCTTTGTTATTCGCGAGAAACTACAAAGCTTGCAGAGCTTGAACAAAAAATGCGAATTGATGATGAAGAAATTGTACTATGGTATGAAATTATCAGGCTTAGAAAATACGATTTAAGTCATATTGGTTACAATATCAAAATGTGGTTCTCCATGGGGGGAATTTTTATAGATTTGATTCGTGAGCAATATCGTTATCAAGATATAATAAAAGTAAAAAAAGGCGATTATGTTATAGACGGTGGCGCATGTTATGGTGATACAGCTCTTTACTTTGCTGAACGTGGTGCAGAAAAAGTATTTTCTTTTGAATTTTTGGAAGAAAATTTAAATATTTATCATAAAAATATGGAGATGAATCCACATTTAAAAGATAAAATTCAATTAGTTCCAAATCCTCTTGGTGAAATAAGCGGCGAAAAACTCTATGCTATTGGTAATGGGCCTGGTACATCAGTAGGCCCTGAATATACAGAAGGTGCGGTAGAACTTCAAACACTTTCTATAGATGATTTTGTGGAACAAAATAATATAGAGCGAATTGACTTTATTAAGCTTGATATTGAATGTAGCGAAGTGCCAACTCTTAAGGGTGCAATAAACACAATTCGCAAGCATAAACCACAACTTGCTATTTGCGTGTATCATAAAAAAGACGATTTATGGACAATTCCTCAGCTTATAAAGGAAATTCTGCCTGAATATACCTTGTATTTAGATCATCATACAATAAACTTTACTGAAACAGTTGTATACGCGAAGGTTTTATAGTGAATAAATCAATATTAACATCTGTCATTTTAGCATATCATCATGAAAACGATATCGCTCGCTGCATTGAAAGCATGCTTACTCAAAAGACAGATTATCCTTTTGAAATTCATGTCTATGATGACTGTTCAAAAGATAATACAGGAGCTATATGTCAGAAATATGCAGATGAATACCCAAATATAGTTAAATTCTTTCCTCAAAAAGAAAATACTTTTCTTAAACCGTACAATCAAACACA
>CAYJKD010000331.1:0-2445 GCA_964370595.1 uncultured Lachnospiraceae bacterium | reverse complement strand
TTTTGCTATATATGTCCATTGATATCATTATTCGTTGCGAAACTTGGGAAATAGAATTTGCTCGTATGAAGATATATGAAGATATAGCTAAAAGAAATAGACATGCTGGTTTTTGAAGTTAGTGTTAATTTTTTTGGATAATATATTGACAATGTGTCATATAATTCACTACAATATAATTATACGATAATTTATAAATAATAGCGATAAACGAGATGTTTCAAATGAAAGAAAATATA
Source organism: uncultured Lachnospiraceae bacterium (assembly GCA_964370595.1). GTDB lineage: Bacteria > Bacillota > Clostridia > Lachnospirales > Lachnospiraceae > Brotaphodocola. The sequence goes on along the minus strand of CAYJKD010000331.1, from coordinate 2,206 downwards.
GTTTCAAAGTCGAGAAAAAACGTTGAGAACAAAATAGATAACCCGAGGTATATAGAATGAATTTTAAAGATAACGGTTTGACTGCATGGGAGGAAAATGCAGAATTTTGGGACGAACAAATGGGTGATGAATCAAATTCTTTTCACCGCGATATTGTAAGACCGAATGTAGAAAAATTACTTAAAGTAAACGAAAGCGATTTCATACTTGATATAGCCTGTGGAAACGGGAATTTTTCTAAGAGAATGGCAGAACAGGGCGCAACGGTAGTGGCATTTGATTATAGTAAAAAAATGATTGAGCTTGCTGTCAAACGTAGAAGCGATGTTTTAGACAAGATTAGCTTTCATGTTTGTGATGCGACAAGCTATAGTGATTTACTTAAACTAAAAAGCGAGAAACCATTTACCAAAGCAGTGGCAAATATGGCGATAATGGACATATCGGAAATATCACCATTGTTTAAGGCGGTTTATGATATGCTTGACAGAGACGGAATATTTGTGTTTGCAACACATCACCCTTGTTTCACTTACAAAAATGAGGACTATTTCACGAGTTGTATTAATAAAGGTGTTGCCATTGATGGACAGCCTGTATTGCAAAATTACTATCATCGCTCAATAAGCGACATTCTTAATTTAGCATTTCAGGCAGGCTTTGTGCTTGATGGTTTTTACGAAGTACCTTTTGAAGGCGAAAATGTGCCGATTATTATGACTGTAAGATTGCGTAAATTACAGAATTATATATACTAAAAAATTAATCAAAGGAGTATAGTATGTTTGGAAATAAAAAAGAAAAGCGTTTTATTGTTAAAGATGAGCAAGGAATACAACTGGGTGGGATTCAAATAATAGTTGATACCGTGACAGGTGTAAACTACTTAATGACCGTTGGTAGTGGCCCGTCAGGAATTACACCATTACTTGACCAAAATGGTGATGTGGTTATAGATAAATAACATGAGCATTGAATTTGATGTCAAGTGGTATAATAAAGAGTTTAAAAATGATTTTGCAAGAGGTAGAGAATGAAAAAAGTAATAACATATATAGCGATGAGCTTAGACGGTTATATTGCAGATAAAGATGGAAATGTTTCTTTCTTAGGTGGTGATGGAAGCGACAAGGAAAATTTTGGTAGTTATCCTCAATTTATTGAAACGATTGATACGGTTGTATTAGGTTACAGCACCTATCATCAGATAGTAAATGAATTATCCCCTGATGAATGGGCATACAAAGGCAAGAAAAGTTATGTTTTAACACATAAAAATATTAAAAATACGAATGAAATAATCTTCACTTCAGAAGATATCTCTAAATTAACTTCAAATCTAAAAAAGGAAGCAGAAAAAAATATTTGGATTTGTGGTGGTGCAAGCATTATAAACCAATTTCATAAAAAAAATTTGATAGATGAATATATTATAACAATTATTCCTACTATTTTAGGAGATGGAATCAGACTGTTTGATAAAACAGATATTGAGCTTAAACTTAAGCTTAAATCAACAAAAAATTATAACGGAATGGTAGATTTGGTTTATGAGAAGAGATAACTATATTGGGTCAGGCGTGAAAGAGTGCGAGAAGATATTGGATAGAGAATTATATTGATGGCATTGAATTTGAATCTGTACAACCTTTGGAGCAAGAGGACGAATGGGAGCGATAGAGGAAATTTATGTTATTATGACTATGAAATTATGGAGGTTAAAATGCCATTAGAAAACTATCTTAAATGTGTCGATGATTCTGTGAGAGACAAAGTGTTCCTACTAGTAAACTATATTGAAACAAATTATCCGCTTGCCAAGTTGGATGAGTATTATTCGGAAAAATCAAAGGAATCAACGAAGTGTTGGATAAACATATTAAATCGAGCATTGCTACAAGAGCGATAAAGTTATAGGTCGCTGAAAGTCGGAGGAAGTTTATGATTATTGAAAATATATCAGAGAAAGAATTTGCGTATGTTGATGAACAGCTAGTCAAATATAACGCAAATCAAACGAATTTACTGCCACACAAGGTAGTTGAGGGCATATATAAGTGTGTAAAAGTGGACGGAAAATTACTTGGTGGTATTTCAGGTGATATAGAACTTGGCACTGTGCTTCATATAAAATTGTTATGGACTGACATAAGCATTAGAGGGAAAAATATAGGCACTGAATTATTAAAGAGCATAGAAACCGAAG
>CAYJKD010000330.1:0-2455 GCA_964370595.1 uncultured Lachnospiraceae bacterium | reverse complement strand
ACGTACGGTTCAATGAGAGGGGGGTAATTCCTAGCAATTATGCCTCTACTCTATTTTTATATAGGATAATAAATAGGAAGTTGATTAAGGAGGATAAAACATGGCTATTTTTACAGGATCAGGAGTAGCAATTATAACACCATTTACTAGCGAAGGTGCAGTGAATTATATCAAGTTAAGAGAGATATTAGAGGAACAGATTAAGGGGAAAACAGATTCGATTATCATTTGTGGAACAACGGGTGAATCATCAACGATGACTCATGAGGAACATATCGAAGCGATTCGCTTTACATGTGAAGTTGTGAATAAAAGAATTCCAGTTATCGCAGGAACTGGTTCGAATTCAACCCAAGAAGCGATTTCTTTATCTCAAGAGGCAGAAAAAGTAGGAGCAGATGGATTATTACTTGTTACTCCTTATTACAATAAAGCAACACAAAAAGGTTTAATTGAGCATTATAAATTGATTGCTAATAGTGTTAATATTCCAATCATTTTGTATCATATCCCAGGTAGAACAGGGGTTACAATGTCTCCAAAAACCATTGTGACACTATGTAAAGAAGTTCCTAATATCATCGGAATTAAAGAGGCGAGTGGTAACATTGGTGCGATTGCAGAAATGATGTACCTTGCTGAAGGCTGCGTAGATCTCTACTCTGGAAATGATGATCAAATTGTACCACTTCTTTCTTTAGGTGGAAAAGGGGTAATTTCAGTTATTGCAAATATCGCACCTGAGCAAACACATGACATGTGCCAAGCATTTTTCGATGGAGATGTTACCAAAAGTACAAAGATGCAATTAGAGGCTATGGGACTTATAAAAGCATTGTTCAATGAAGTAAATCCAATTCCTGTAAAAGCAGCGATGAATCTTATGGGAAAAGAAGTTGGTGGGTTGAGATTACCACTTACAGAAATTGAAGAAGATAATAAAAAAATTCTTGAAGATGAAATGAAAAAATACGGAATCTTATAAAGAAATATGGAGGCTTATGCATAATGATAAAAATGATGATGCATGGATGTAATGGGGCAATGGGAAAGGTTATTTCTGAACTTGTAAAAGGGATAGAAGGAATTGAAATTGCAGTTGGAATTGACTGTAATACGACCATTGAGCAAAGCTATCCAGTATATTCTAATTTAGATGATTGTAAAGAAAAGGTAGATGTTATCATTGACTTTGCAAGTGCAAAGGCAACAGATGGTTTGGTAACATATGCAATGAAACAAGAAATTCCAGTTGTTCTTTGTACAACAGGTCTTACGACAGAGCAAATTAAGTTTGTAGAAGAAAGTGCTAAGAGTGTTGCAATACTACGTTCAGCAAATATGTCTTTAGGTATTAATACGCTGTTAAAAGCATTGCAAGATGTTACTAAAGTGTTAGCGCCAGCAGGATTTGATATAGAAATAGTTGAGAAACACCATAATCAAAAATTAGATGCTCCTAGTGGCACAGCACTTGCCCTAGCAGATGCGATCAATGAAGCCGCAAGTAATCAATATGAATATCAATTTGATCGTTCTAAAACCCGTGAAAAAAGAAAAACACAAGAGATAGGAATTAGTGCAATTCGCGGTGGAACCATAGTAGGTGAGCATGATGTGATATTTGCAGGAATTGACGAAGTGATTACAATTAGCCATACAGCATATTCAAAAGCAATTTTTGCAAAAGGGGCGATTGAGGCGGCGAAGTTCTTAGCTGGGAAAAAACCAGGATTATATACAATGGCAGATGTGATTGGATAAATATTCATTTATTAAAGAGGAACAGTTTGTTCCTCTTTTGTTATAATCGGAGTATGAAAACTATATTTTTTATTTTCTGAATATGTTATAATCGGAAGTGTTACTTACATAGATATAAATCCTTGCATATTAGAATCATTTGTAAATGATACATGAATTTTAAGGTGGTGTTCTTAAATGAAAAAAATGCACTGCACCTGGAGAAGAAGGCAAATTCAAAGGTGGAAATTAAGCAATTTGAGTAGAATATTGTTGATTATATTATGTGCAGAAGTTGGATATTTGTCTTATGACCAAACTGTTTTCACTCCGTTTGAAGTGATTCGAGAAGAAAAGACGATAGAAATTCAATGGAATCCCCAAAATCTACTAGAAGAATCCGTATTTGGAATTCGATATCATAAGGATGAAATCAGTATTGAGTTTTATCGAATGGATCAGCGATATGAAGAGATAAATCCAGATTGATTTTTCTTTGCTTTCTTGCTTGTTACAGTATAGCCTAATTACTCATAAGTTAATTTAATAATTGAAAGTATTGCAATCAATAGCAAATTGCATTATAATTTCTACTGAAAGAGTGTCGTTTTATATGTTTTACTAATAAGTGATAAGATTAAGGATAGGTGGAAAACATGGAGAAAAAAGAATTATTGTACGAAGGAAAAGCAAAAAGAGTATATACAACAGA
>CAYJKD010000329.1:0-2457 GCA_964370595.1 uncultured Lachnospiraceae bacterium | reverse complement strand
GTGTTATGTGTTATTTTATTGATTTTGTTTGATATAAAATTTGAAAATATTTTTTACCTACAGATATACCTACAATCAAAAGTAGAAATCTCATACCAGCGTAAATGAAGAAATTTAATTGTGCTTAAGTAAGCATTCCCCGAATTTTTTCTGCTAGTAGCGTTTTCCTTTTTTCGTAAAAAATTTCGTAATCCTCAAGTTCAAGTGAAACATCTTCTGAAAGCATAGCTTGATGATGAAATTCTTGCTGTTGCGTAGAATTCATTTCTCGATAATAATCTATTAATTTCATATCACTTTTACTTGCATTACTTCTGCCTTCAAGCAAGTGTAAGTTAGGCAATCTGTTACGGCTACTACGCCATTTTCTCCAATCTTCCATAGACACAGACGATGGTTTTGCAGAATCAAATCTACTTTCTGGATGAAGATGATCTTGTTCATACTTAAAATTTTTATTTTTCCAATCAAGGCTTAAATAATATAAGACTTCACCCGCTACTCGGCTCCCCTTCTCTGAACTTAAAATATCTTCAATCTTACCATCAGTTATACGTAAATCATTCATTTGTTCTAACATATCAATAGTTATTTCATAATCAAAATTAATAATATTACTTTTCATTTGTTGTAATTTTCCAGTTGTTCCAGATTGAAAATATGTAAAAAATATTGCTCGAAATAAGTATGCTTTCATTCCCTTAATATCTTTATCATATTCAGGATTATAATAAATAGAATATATAATAGGAAGCAAAACGTTCCAACTACTTGCAAAACGTGAAATTTCAATTTTCATACTTGTGAGAAGATTTTCTAGGCTCTGCAAAGCTTTTTTAAAATCATTCCAATTACCTTTTAATTCTTCTGCTATACCTTTATTTATATTTGATTTAACAACATTACCATAAAGCATTAAAGCAGAACGAATTATAAAGTCAGAACCAAAATTTGAATATGATTCTGTTAAAAGTTTACCAAACTCCACTTTTGCATTTGGCCAATACGCTTCAAGAATAGACATAGTTATTTCCGCTTTCCTTAAAGCCTTACCACCACTATTAAACCTTACAAACATTTCAAGTGCATCATCTTGCTTCATATTGGTAATTTCAGTATATCTGACAAGTTTTTCGCTAAAAATTTTATTATACAATTTATTAAGTATGTTTCGTGCATATTCTTTACTATCATTAGGCACATTAGAAATGGCTTCTTCAATTGCACTATTTCGTGAAGATTCCTCTAAAAAATCAGGGCTTAAAATATTTTTTATTTCAAATTGAGTCGGGCTAAGCCTGCCAACTTTGTCACTAAATCTTATATCATATTTTTTACTATTATATTCTTCTTCATCTGTTGTCAGTTTGTTTTTATTTAATTCAATTAAGAGTTTCGTTGGAATCTTTGTTCCTGTTTTTTTTCTTGCGTGCTTAGGGCGTATAAAAGCATAACCCAATAAAGATATAAAAAGGGAAGTAAGACGCTGCTGACCATCTAGTACTGCCGTATTCGTATTCTTTGTATTTATTCCTGACAATTCGTAATTTACGCTATTTGCTTGCTTTCTGCTATCAAACGTCACTTCTTGCAAAAAATTGCAAAAATATGTGTCCCACGATACGTTATTGTCATCAATGAGCCAAAACAAAAAAGTTGCAATCGGATAATCTAGCAAAATTGAGTCCCACAATTTTTCTATTTGTTCCATACTCCAAACGTATTGACGTTGAAATGCTGGCATAACATAATTACCATTCTTTATATTTTCTAAGGCTTCATATATTGTTATGCTACTATCTGTCATCTTTTTCATTTTATAATTCCCCATCGTAAAATTTAGATTTGTACATTAAAAGAATATCCTCTACTTCTTCCCAAATCCAAACAGTGTAACCATTATCTTCAAATACTTTTCCATGACTAGAAACGTTATCTATCTTCATTTGAGCATAGTTACTTTTAAAACTAGGAACGTATAAATTCGCATTGTCTTTATCGTTACATAAAGATTCCATCATCTTCATACTGGCTTCGCCTGCTATATGGATGGAATAAAAATAAGCTTTGATTATTTTATGATTATATTGTGATGGCTTTGATGCCCATCTAGGGATTTTCCGCACAGCTTTTTTATAGAAGGTGTCTTCTGAATGCCTATGCTTCGATGCGGTGTTTTTATTGTCCTTTTTTTCTAAAACCTTCAAAGATTTTTTAATATACCAACGCATACAATTATCAAAAATTTCGCACTCATCTTCTTTTGCAAATTGGAGAGCTATACAAAATTTTTCATATACATCAGGGTCGACTTTGATAATAATATCCATCTTATAACCTTTCTTAAACTAGAAATTACAAATTAAAAATGCCGTTGCTTTGTTAATCACTATTTTACTTCTTTGTTCTTTTTTCCAACCGTATAAATCTATCAAAGTCACTTAAATACAACTTATC
>CAYJKD010000328.1:0-2460 GCA_964370595.1 uncultured Lachnospiraceae bacterium | reverse complement strand
ATTGGGGAGCTTTGATGGCAGCTACTACTTTGGTAATGTTACCAGTAATATTAATGTTTGTTTTATTCCAGAAGCAAGTAATCGAAAGCATTGCTTTTTCTGGAGGTAAAGAATAAAAACAAAAAAGAAAGAGGAAAGAAAATGAAAAAAAACATGTTAAAAGCAGTATCTGCAGTTGTTGCATCTACAATGTTATTAAGTGCTTGTTCTGGTGCATCACAACCAGTAGGGGAAGAAACAAGTGCAAGGAAATACAACAGAAGGCGATGTAGTAGAAGTTACATTTTGGCACGGATATTCTACAGCAATTAGCGAACAGTTAGATATTATGGTAGAAGAATATAATGCAAATAATCCAGGGGTAGTAATTAAACCAGAATTCGTTGCTTCTAGTGAAGAAATTTTGACAAAAGTACAAGCAGCAATTCAAAGTAATACACAACCAGATATGCTTTGGGGTGCACCAACAATGACTGGTGTTCTAAAAAGTACAGGAAAACTAGTTAATGTAATGGACCATGTGGATGAAGACTGGAAGAATGATATTGCCAGTGGACTTTGGGATGTAGGTGCATACGAAGGAAGCATTTACTCTGTTCCAATCGAAGCAGGTACTCTTCTTTTGATCTATAATAAAGATATGTTTGAAGCGGCAGGTATTACAGAAGTACCTACTACATGGGAAGGTCTATATGAAACTTCGAAAGCATTAACAAATGAAGAACATAAAGGTATTTGGTTACCGATTGATCCAAACGAAAGAACAACTTGGACTTGGCTTTGCTATCTATATCAAAACGGAGCAACACTGTTAACGGAAGATATGACAACAGTAGGGTTTGATAGAGAGACATTAGTTGAAACATTAACAGCATATACAAATGTAATTACAGATGGTTATACAGTAATTGGTGCAGCACAAGATGCATTTGCAGAAAAATCAGCAGCAATGATTATTGGTACACAAGGTGCAGCAACTTCTTACATCAATAAATTCGGAATCAATACTGGTGTTGCAATGCTTCCAGGTAACGAGGAATTAGCGACAGGATTAGGAACAAATCAATACTTCGTATTTAACAATGATGATAGAAAAGTTGAAGAAGCGATGAAGTTTATCAAGTGGATGACAACAGGAGAACAAAATGCGAAATGGGCACAAGCAGCAGGTTATCTACCTGTATCAACAACTGGAAAAGAGTCTGAATCATTCCAAACATATGTTGAGACAATGCCACACTTCCAAATTGCAGCAGATGCTCTAGAACATGGATTTGCACGTCCATCAATCGAAGAATATCCATCAATATCCAATGAGATTTCAGGAGCGATTGAAGAAATTGCGTATGGAGCGATGTCTGTGGAAGAAGCAGCAGATCAAATTCTAGCGGAAATTCCTAAAATTCTAGAAAAATAATGGATCAGATATGTTAAACTAGAGAATAGTAGTCTGAATAGATTACTATTCTTTTAACATAGGAGCGTATATGGAAAAATTAACCAGTCAAGATAGAATGAAACTTCAACATGCAAGAAAAATATTAAAGATAATTCATAATGAAAATGAGATTTATCGAAAATTATTAGCAGAGCGAACGAGTTTAGCTTCTCAGACGATAACCAACTTAGTGGATGAGTTAAGTGAAAAAAATGTTATTACAAGAGCAGAGGTTATCAGAAAGAGCAAAGGAAGAATGCCTGTATCATTAGGTATTAATTATCAAGGGTTTTTCATTGTAACAATTACGTTATGGGTTAAAAAGGTAACTGTATATATTAATGATCTTGCAGGAAATATTATTAAAAAGCGGGAAGAAACTTTGTCACAAGAGAACCGAGCACTTGACCGATTGAAACAATTAACCAATGAATTGTTGATTGAATTTAACAATATGAAACAAATCTATGCAGTCGTTATCTGTGTAGAAGGTGTTGTTGACGAAACCCAAGGAATTGTCGTAGAAACTACAGAAGCTAGTTTGAAAAACATAGATTTGAAAAAAGAACTTGGTTACATGAAGAAGCCAATTATTGTTAAAAATGATGTGAATTTATTTGCCTATTATGAAAAAAACCTTGCAAAAGAAAAGCGAAATACCATAGTTGTAAAATTAGACTCAGGAATCGGAAGTGCTATGATTCAAGGGGGAAAAGTATGGCATAGCAATAAAAATTTTGCAGGAGAGTTAGGGCATTTTACTGTGCTAAATCCCAATGACAATATTCTATGTAGATGTGGTAAATATGATTGTTTGACAAATTATTGCTCCAAAACAGCGATTATAAAGCAGTATGGTAATAGCTATGAAGCACTTGTTCAAGGTGTGAACGAAAATGATCCAAAAGCGATAGCAGTAATGAAGGCAGCGTTACAACATCTGGGAAAAGTTCTTGCAAATATTACTGCAGATGAAAACTATGATTTTTCATGGTTTGTGGAAATTATAAATAATCTTTATA
>CAYJKD010000327.1:0-2464 GCA_964370595.1 uncultured Lachnospiraceae bacterium | reverse complement strand
AGATAAACTTCATTTTTTGCATCTTCTGTAACGCCCATAAATGTTTTAAACATTAGATTAAATTTTCTAATATCTGTAAAGTTCACGCTACCACATTCAGGACAAACAATCCCTTTTTCTTTAATGCATTCGCTCATATCTTCAAAGCTCATAGTTTCAGCAGATTCCCCAGTTGCATCTTCGATTAATTTATCTGCTCTATGGCGAGTTTTACAATCTTTACAGTCCATTAAAGGGTCTGAAAATCCTCCAACGTGCCCAGATGTAACCCAAACTTGCGGGTTCATTATTAAAGCTGAGTCCAGTCCAACATTGTATGGGTTTTCTTGAACAAATTTTCTCCACCAAGCTTTTTTGACATTGTTTTTAAATTCAACGCCTAAAGGGCCATAGTCCCAGCTATTTGCAAGACCTCCGTAAATTTCACTTCCTGAAAACACAAATCCGCGATTTTTACAAAGGGCTAATATTTTATCCATAGTTTTATCTTGATTTAACATTTTATTTTTCCTTTCAAATGCTTTTAATACATTATATTTTATATCCTTATTTATAAATAGTCAAGCTATTATTTAACGCTATCCCTTATCACCCTTAAAACATTTTTGCTAGCTATCTTTTCAATTTCGCTCTGGGCAAATCCTGCTTTTTTAAAGCTTTCAAATAAAAGGGGCATATCTTGTGCAGAAGATATCTCTTGAGTTCCATAAATTCCATCAAAATCAGTTCCAATTCCAAGGGCATCTATTCCAGCTTTATTTACTATGTGTTTTGCGTGATTAATAATGCCTTCAATTGTAGTGTGAGTGGCACTTTGAGATTTTTCTATAAACTTGGGGCAGAAATTAAGCCCAGTAACACTTCCAGTTTCTCCTAAGATTTTAAGCATGTCATCAGTTAAATTTCTTTGATTATTACTTATCTTTCGAGCATTTGAATGAGTGGCAACAAACGGCTTTTTTGAATACTTTGCAACATCGTAAAACCCACCATCGGATAAATGCGAAACATCTATTAGCATTCCTAGATTATTCATATATTCTATCGCTTCTATTCCAAAAGGTTTAAGGGGATTAGTTCTAGTTTCTATGTGGTTTGGGTAGCCAAGGCAGTTTTCTGCGTTCCAAGTTAACCCCACTGCTCTTACACCTACATCATAGGCAGTTTTAATATTTTCTAATTTACCATTAAAAAATCTTGCATCTTCAATTGTTAAAACGGCACTCATTTTTTTATTTAAATCATTATTTATAATATCATCATAGTTTTTTGCAATTGAAATGATACTTTTATGTTTTTCAAGTTCATTAAACAAGCCATCTGTTAGCTTTTTAAAATAATCTTTATCCGAAATTTCAATTCCCATTTTTTCAAATTCCAAAACAGGCGGAAAAAATACTGCGAAAAACTGCGCTAAAGTATTTCCATTTTGCATTTTAAGAAAATCAACCTGCAAATCATTTTTATATAAAGAATGGTTTTTATTATTTAAAAAATGCATTAATGTGTCGCAATGCATATCTATATACTTCATAAATAGTCACTCCTAAATATTAAAATTGAAAAACAATCCCGACAACTGCTGAAATCATAATATAAATAACTGGGTTTTTCTTATATTTTTTAATAGCAAAAAATATAAGAGCAAAGAAAATTAATTTTTTAATATCAAATAAATCTATAATTGCTCCTGTTGATTGGAATAAATCATAATTCATTAAAGCAACATTGAATATGCTAATACCAGCTGAAGCGATTAAAGCTGTAACGGCTGGGCGTAGTCCGTAGAAGATATGTCCTATATTTCTATTATATCTAAAAGTTACATATGTTCTTGAAACAAGAGTTACTATAATCATAGCTGGAAGTATTTCGCCAAAAGTTGCAATAATTCCGCCCCAAACGCCCGCAACATTATATCCAACATAGGTTGCCATATTAATTCCAATTGGACCTGGTGTGGATTCTGATATAGCTATCATATCTGTTACAAATTTTTGATTAAACCAGCCTGTATCTTCTCCAAGCCTAGTTAAAAAGGGGAGTGTTGCCATACCACCGCCAACTGAGAATAGTCCTATTTTAAAAAATTCATAAAATAATTGTAAGTATATCATTTTCTATTTTTTATCTCCCTTGTTTTTTGAATAGCTATTCCAAGAGTTCCTGAAATAATAATAAAAATTGTTGGTGAAATCGAAGTGAATGTTGCAAGTATAAATGAAACTAAAAATATCATAAATCCATAAATATCTTGAACACCTTTTTTCCATAAATCAAGAAGAGTTTTCAATATTAAAGCACAAACACAAACAGATATTGCAGATAAGGCTGATTCAACCATTGGGTTATCTAATAAATTTGAAAGGAAGGCTGCAATAATGGTTATTATAATAATACAAGGAGAAACAGATCCAAGCGCTGCTACAATCCCACCGATTGTTTTCTTTCTAGTGTATCCTAT
>CAYJKD010000326.1:2200-2479 GCA_964370595.1 uncultured Lachnospiraceae bacterium | reverse complement strand
TCTCTTTTTCAGAAAAACCATATCCCCAAGGTGGATTGCCAATGATTACATCATATAGCTTTTTATTTTTCATATATAATGTATTGGCACATACAAAATTATGATAAAGCATATCAATCTCTTTTATCTCATAGCAAAGTGCCATGTTGATTCTGGTAATTGCTATACTTATTTTATCTATATCATTTCCAAATAATTGAGTAATAGGAATATTATTTCTCGATAATTCTAATAAAAAATTACCAGTACCACAACATGGATCAAAAAAATTTTTATTTT
>CAYJKD010000326.1:0-2190 GCA_964370595.1 uncultured Lachnospiraceae bacterium | reverse complement strand
GATTGAAAAAACTGATCTACCAATTTTTCTACGGTACGAATGGGTGTATAATAAGCACCTTTGTTTTTTCGATCTCGAAGATTTCTTAAAGATATGTACGCAAACCCCAAATCATCTTCTTTCGAATGGTAATAAAATTTCTCTGCTAATGTTTTTTCTAACATGTTTAAGCTATTTTTATAATTACTAGGTAATAAATCTACAATAAGTTGGTCTAGTATTCCAAAGGAAATATTACCTTCGGAAAATGCTTTCAATAAATTATTATCAGAATAGCGCATATCACTTTTATCAGCCAAACATTGCAGTGCAAAATTAGCTAAAATCATACGTAATTTTTTCGCTGTCAACGGATCTTTATATTCCTTAATAATCCGCTCAATCAAGGCGGCATTTTCATTATTTCTAATATAATGATATGCAATACAATTTCCGTCTAGATGACTTTTATTTCTTCTGCTTTTCAAAATTTTGCTATCTTTTATCTTGATGGATAATAATAACTCTTCCACATATTTTTTTGAAAAAAATGGCTTGTTTTCCAAAATAAATGTTGGGTGTATTTTTTCTAACTTTATCCAATTTTTCCCAGTAGCCACTGATATATTTAGAAGATCACAAAGTTCTAATAATGATACTTTTTCTTTCATTTGAAACCTCCACCCCTTTTCATAAACTTATTATAACCTAGTGTCTTTCAACTAGCAACAAAAGGAATAATTCATTTACAGAAGGTAGATTGACACATAAGTGCTTATTCTATATAATTAATTCTATATTTACTTGATTGAGATACCTAATATCACTATACCTTAAATTATAATAAAATAATATGAAATTGCTGATTCTAAGAAAGGAACCGTTATAAATAACACTATGAACGAAAAACTAACACAAAAACAATATGATGATTGTATCCAAATCCTAAGGCAAGAACTAAAACCTGCAACTGGTTGCAGTGAACCGATTGCTATCGCCTATTGCTCCTCCCTTGCACACGAAGCACTTGGCCAACTGCCTGATCGAATATTAGTAGAGGCAAGCGGTAACATCGTTAAAAATGTTAAGAGTGTTGTTGTACCTAATACCAACGGCCTAAAAGGAATCAGTGCTGCAGTTGCAGTAGGAATCGTTGCTGGAAATCCTCGAAAAGAACTCGAAGTCATCAGTTTGGTAACACCACCGCAACGAATCGCTGTACAATCACTCCTAGATACAACACCAATCGAGATACGTCTATTAGAAAGCGAAGATCTCTTTGATTTAATTGTCACACTTTACCACGGAGATTCTTATGCCAAAGCACGGATCTCTCAATTTCATACAAATGTTATTTTTGTTGAACGTGATGGAAACATCGAACATTACAGTCCGATTAGCAGTGGCACTCCTCAACTTATTGATCGCAATTTTTTAAATGTGGAATTAATATATGATTTTGCAAATCATGTTAAAATTGAAGATGTAAGAGATTTAATAAAGGAACAAATTTCATGTAATATGAAAATCGCAAAAGAAGGTTTATGTGGAGACTATGGAGCAAATATTGGCAAAGTCCTACTAACATCTTACCCCATGAACCAATTGAACAAATCAGAACAAGATATAAAAATCCTTGCATTAGCACATGCAGCCGCTGGGAGTGATGCACGTATGGATGGGTGCGAATTACCTGTTATCATCAACTCTGGCAGTGGCAACCAAGGAATTACTTGTTCCATTCCTATTATTGTTTATGCTAGAGAATTAAATATTGACGATGATCAACTTTATCGTTCCCTTGTTTTTTCTAGTTTACTTTGTAACCATTTGAAAACTCCAATTGGACGCTTATCTGCATATTGTGGTGCTGTAAGTGCTGGTGCCGCTGCAAGTTGTGGAATTGCTTATTTAAAACAAAATTCTTTTGATGTAATCAAACATACATTGGTTAATACTTTAGCACTTTCTTCTGGGATTGTCTGTGATGGTGCAAAGGCATCTTGTGCTGGAAAAATTGTTATGGCTCTGCAAGCTGGATTTCTTGGATACGAAATGTATCAACAAGGACAAGAGTTTCTCTGTGGCGATGGTATTATAACCGAACGTAATGTAGAAAGTGTAATATATAATGTGGGACGACTAGGTCGTGAAGGAATGAAACAAACTGATATTGAAATTCTTCGCATTATGACAGGGTGTTAATACCCT
>CAYJKD010000325.1:0-2480 GCA_964370595.1 uncultured Lachnospiraceae bacterium | reverse complement strand
CTCACTCGTACATCTGTAATTTGCATGTTTTTCCCTCCTGCCTTATAATGTGTACCTCTCGTTCTTTTCAACCACGATCTTTATATCATTCCTCGTGCCAATATACGTACTATTTGCACGGATCGTATCACGACTTTCTACAATACAATTTTCAATCACTGTATTATCACCAATATATACATCATTTAAAATAATAGAGTTTTTAATAATGCAATTATTCCCAACAAATACCTTTTTAAATACAACCGAGTTTTCAACTGTTCCATTGATAATAGATCCACTGGATATTAAACTGTTTTTAACCGTTGCTCCTGTATTATATTTCGCTGGAGGATAATCATCCACTTTAGAAAATACATTTGGATAATCTTTATAAAAGTATTTTCTCACGTCTGGATTTAAGAAATCCATATTTGTTTTATAATAAGCATCTACCGTTGCAATGTTGCTCCAGTAATCTTTTGTTTGATATGCAAAAATACGTTTAAGGTTTTTGTATCTCACTAAGATATCTCGAACAAAATCCACTCGGTCCTCTGCAGCACAGCGCTCTAATAATTCAATTAATTGACGGCGACGAATCACATAGATTCCACAAGAAATCAGATTAGAATTCGCTACCATTGGTTTTTCTTCAAAATCAATCACTCTTCCATCTTCATTCACATGTACTTGACCAAAGCGTGTAAAATCTTGTCCTGGTTCAAGTTGCTTTGTTACAATTGTAATATCAGCTTTCTTTTCTACATGATATTCTAATACTTTATTGTAATCCATTTTATATATACCATCACCTGCTGCAATTACAACATAAGGTTCATGGCTATTTTTCAAAAATGTAATGTTTTGATACAGTGCATCTGCTGTTCCGCGATACCAATCGCTATTGCTAGCAGTTATCGTTGGGGTAAATACATATAATCCGCCTTGCTTTCTACCAAAGTCCCACCATTTTGAAGAGCTTAAATGTTCATTTAAAGAACGTGAGTTGTATTGTGTAAATACTGCTACTGTTTGGATGTGTGAGTTGCTCATATTACTCAAAGAAAAGTCAATACTCCGAAAACTACCACCAATTGGCATAGCAGATATTGCTCTTTTATTCGATAAAACATCCATTTTTTTGCTATTTCCACCTGCTAGAATAATTCCGACTGCTCTCATCTTCCCTCACCTACCTTTATTATGCAATTTCCACTAGTCAAAGTTCCCCCGTTATAATCAGCTATTTCTGTAATACCTGAAATTGCTGTATTTTTTCCAATTTTTACACCATCTGGAATTATACTATGCTCCCCGATTGTAACTAAGTCGAATTGATATACCTTTGGATCATATGTACTTTCTGCATATTCACCTACACCTATTGCCACATCATCACCAATTTTTGTAGATTCTGCAATAATTGCTTTATCAATTATACAATTTGCTCCGATTTCTGTATTCGCCATGATAATAGAATCTCGAATCACTGTCCCTGACCCAATTGTGACCCCAGCACCAATGACAGAATTATATATTTCTCCATAAATTTCAGTACCTTCGCCAATAATGCTACGCTCTATTTCTGAATTTGCAGAAACATACTGTGGAGGGATAATATCACTTCTTGTATAAATTCTCCAGTATTCTTCATATAAGTTAAATTCTGGAATCAAGTCGATTAGTTCCATATTAGCTTCCCAATATGACCCTAAGGTTCCAACATCTTTCCAATATCCATTATATTCATACGCAAAGATTTTTCCCTTCTCATGACAATAAGGAATGATATGTTTTCCAAAATCGCATCCTGGAACATCAGAAAGTTGCATAAGAGCTTCTTTCAACACTGGCCATGAGAAAATATAAATTCCCATAGATGCTAAATTGCTTCTAGGATTTTCTGGTTTTTCTTCAAAATCAACTACTTTGTTTTGTTCATCTGTGATTAAAATCCCAAAACGTTTTGCTTCTTCAATCGGTACGGGCATCGCTGCAATTGTTACATCTGCATTGTTTGCCTTATGATACTCTAACATAATCTCATAATCCATTTTATAGATATGATCTCCTGAAAGAATGAGTACATAATCTGGATTATATGTTTCCATATATTCAAGATTTTGATAAATTGCGTTTGCAGTACCTGTGTACCAATCACTCCCTTTACTCTTCTCATATGGTGGGAGAATTGTCACACCACCAACATTTCGATCAAGATCCCAAGGAATTCCAATTCCGATATGTGTATTCAATCGTAATGGCTGATACTGTGTAAGTACACCAACTGTATCGACACCTGAGTTAATACAATTACTAAGTGGAAAATCAATAATGCGGTATTTTCCGCCAAATGAAACTGCTGGTTTTGCAACCTTCTGAGTCAAAACGCCTAACCGACTCCCTTGTCCTCCTGCCAATAACATGGCTATCATTTCCTTCTTTATCACGTTACCACCTCGCTGTATTTTTTAGTACTTCAGTTCTAAAATTCATTA
>CAYJKD010000324.1:0-2486 GCA_964370595.1 uncultured Lachnospiraceae bacterium | reverse complement strand
TAAATAATCCCATTGCAATACAAGAAATGCCAGAAGCTAATGCAGTTGCCCAAAATACAGCTTTTGTATCCATTCCTGCTGCAGACAAAATAGCTGGATTAACTGCAACAATGTATACACAAGTAAGGAATGTGGTCAAACCAGCAATCATTTCTGTTCTAACATTTGATCCTCTTTCCTTGAGTTCGAAACGACGATACAAATAATTCAAAAGTTTACTATTCTGTACCCTATTCATCCTTTCATCCCCTCCTATTTCTTATTGATTACGTTAATTAGACAATGCTTTTCTACATCGATAAGTCCCAAATCAGTTAGTCCTAGTTCAGGTACTGTAGGAAGAGAAATAAAACTTAATGTCATAAATGGAGCCGGTCTTGGATACCCCATATCAGCAACTGCTTTATTCACAATTTCTAATTCCTTTTCAACCTCAACAGCAGGACAATCGCTCATAAGTCCACCAATTGGCAATGACATGTGAGCAAGTACCTTTCCATCACATACAGCAGTTACACCTCCATGTATTTGGGCAAGATCATTTACTGCAATTGCCATATCTTCATCATCTGCACCTACTACAACAATATTATGATGGTCATGGGAAGTTGAAAAAGCAAGTGCTCCTTTTGGAAGTTCAAATCCTTTTACAAACCCAACGCCAACTCCACCTGTTTTTCCATAGCGCTCAACAACTGCAAGCTTTAATATATCTTGACTTAAGTCATTTTGCACGAATCCATCCTTTACAGGTAGCTTACAAGATAACCTCTCATTAATAATTTGCATTGGAATCAATCCAATTACATTTACATCCACTTCATCTGCTTCGCCTTCTGAAGAAACACGGAAACTTTCAGCCGTAATTTCATTTTTCAAGTGTACGGTATCCTTGATCCACTCTGGATATTCTGGAATTGGTACATCTATATTAAGAGCACCATTTTCTGCAACAACCTTACCTTCAAACAATACCATAGAAGGCTTCATCTCATTCAAATCTGGTACAAGCAAAATATCTGCCAAACGACCTGGTGCAATTACACCGATTTCATCTTCAATTCGAAAATGTTTTGCTGCATTAATGGTTGCAATTGAAATTGCTTGCATTGGAGAAAGGCCTAACTCAATTGCGCGACGCACGTTATAGTTGATATGACCTTCTTCAGATATTTCATTTGGATGTTTGTCATCTGTACAAAAGCAAATATTTTCTATTGGAGCATTTGTTTCAATTACAGCTTTAATCAGATCATCAAGGTTCCGTTCTGTACTACCTTCACGAATTAAAACTTTCATCCCTACGCGTAAACGAGCAACTAACTCATCTGTTGTCACACATTCATGATCATCAGAAATTCCTGCTGATGCATAAACATTTAGCTCATGCCCCATCCGACCAATTGCGTGTCCATTTACGATTTTTCGCCTAGCAAGCGTATCTGCTACTTTATGAAGATATTCATCTTTTACAAAAAGAATTTTCGAAGGATCCAACTCGCCTAAACTGACACTTTCATCCCATCCCATAATTTTACCAACAGCTTCTGCATCTAATACAGCTCCTGTTGTCTCTAATCCTGGAGCCGTAGGAACCCGCGAGGAAACCTCTAAAAGCAAACGACATGGAAGTTTATCAGCTCCAGCTAACATGGTTCGAAAGCCTTCTTCTCCTGCAACATTGGCAATTTCCATAAGATCTGCACATAGCGTTGTCGTTCCTTGTGGTACAACAATACCAGATAGCGCTTCTGGAGAAAGCATGGTGGTTTCAAAATGCATATGGCTATCAATTAGCCCTGGTACAGCAAATTGTCCTTTTGCATCAATTACCTCTTCACTCTCTAAACAGACTTTAGGATCAATTGAAACAATTCGCTTATTCTTGACATGTATACTTGTTGTATAAATTTCTCCTGAAAATGTATTAACAAGTTGCACATTTTCAATTCGTAAACTACATGCATATCTGCCGAGACCAGTCTCGACTGTGTTTTTAATTTCTTCAAAAGTTCTCATGGTAATTGCCGTCCTTTCATTATTTAGGTATGACCTATTTAGGTATGACCAATATAACATGTATTTAATTTCTAGTCAAGTATTCTTTGTGCAAAATAACAATTATTAATTGCATCCCTTCTCATCAACTGATTATTTTGCACATAATTCAAAAAAATGATTGCACTTTATACTGAAGAAACACATAAATTCATACTATTTTAGTATACATTGACATCCATTTTATGGATATGCTATGATAGATAAAACATTGGAGGTATGACCATGAATGAAAACCTAAGCTTAACAGAACAGATTACAAAACGTATCTTAGATGAAATCCGACATGGTATTTATAAGGATGAACAAAGACTTCCACCAGAAAAAGAGATTGCCTTACGTATCGGAGTTAGCCGTACCGTGATTCGTGATGCATTATCTGTGCTCGAAAGAGAAGGTTTTATTAATCGTAAACATGGAATTGGTAC
>CAYJKD010000323.1:0-2487 GCA_964370595.1 uncultured Lachnospiraceae bacterium | reverse complement strand
TGGAAGACAGTGGATGGATTAATAAGGAAAATCAAATAAACTTTTTGGCAAGAGAAGTAGTTGGACTTTTAAAAGAACAAAAGAGAATACTTACTACAATTGAATCTTGTACAGGTGGTTGGTTATCAAAATCCATTGTTGATATAAGTGGATGTTCAGAAGTATTTCATCAAGGGATTGTCACATATTCGAACCAAGCAAAGCAAAAATATGTTGGAGTAGAAAGTGAAACACTAGATCAATTTGGAGCTGTGAGTAAAGAGACAGCTAGCCAAATGGCATTAGGTGGTGTAGAAAATACGGATGGAACAATAGCAATTTCTATTACGGGAATTGCTGGACCAGACGGTGGGACACCTGAAAAACCAGTTGGACTTGTTTATGTAGGAGTTAGCTTTGACGGTAGTGTGGAGACTAAAAAACTTGAACTCTTAGGCAACCGCGAAGAAATAAGGGAGCAAGCAGTAATACATGCATTAGAATTTCTTAAAGCTGTTTTGCTAAGAATGAAAGAGAGGTTATAAGTTTAGTGAAAAGTTGGAAAAAAAAAGCATCGATTGCATACGGTTATTCATTAAATCGTCTTGTGCTAAATTATTATATGTTTCAAGATCAGTTGTTTCAGTTAGATTCTGAAGTAGAAGAGATATCAAAAACTTGTGATCAAATAGTAAAAGGTGTCATTGATGACACCTTAGATATAGAAAAAGCAATTAAAATACGCGAGAAGAATTCTAGTGAAGTAGAAACTATAGTTGCATTTATGGATTGTTTTTCCGTTTATAAAAAGGTTTTAGAACGAATTGAAGGCAGATTTGAAACATTAAAACACGATTCGATTCCAGATCAGGAGCTAACCCAACTTGTTTTGAATTATATTCGAAGCCAAAAAGATTCACTGGGTATGAACATAGCAATTAATAGCATTGTTTCAGAGCTTCCTATTCGCTATACTACAGAAAAATTCTTGAGTGTTGTATCGGATGCAATGGCTCTTTATAAGGGAAACGATCAATATTCGTTTTATGAGCGTTTAGAAAATTTAAAATCAGTTTCTTCTTTAGCATTAGAACTGTGTAAACAGAAACGCTATCCTAATTTGGAAGATGCATTAGAACAGTTGAGGATTTTGCCGTGGAAAAGCATGGACCAACAATCTTATCAAAGAGCATGGACTATCCTAGAATCTGCAGAACTATTTTTGCAAGAAATCGGAGAGAGAAGAAAAGAATTACAAGATATTATTAATGATTGTTGCATTCTTACACTTACGAAATTAGATGCTGTTAAGGATAGTAAAGAAAATTCTTATGCAAGAAAAATCATCCAAGAACTTTATGAATGTACCGTTAGTGAAGATGGAATTCCAGATGAGATTTCTATACAACTAACATCGTTAGAAGGATTACAAGAAGAGTATCTAGAAAAATATATGCGATTGCAACAAGATGAAACTGAATCGAAAGAAAGCAGGCTAGTAGAATTGCTACTTTCAACAAGCTCTTTTGTAAAGCTATTGGAAGAGCCTAAGGAAGGTATTGTAACAGAAGAAATTTTTCATGAAAAAATGGAAGAAGTGCTAATAGAAATGAAAGATAATTTAAAATCTTATCCATTGATTGTGAGGCGATCAGTAATGGCAAATATATTAGATGTGTTGCCACTTCATTATGCATCTCTAGAAGAATTTGAAGATTATCTTATAAATGCGTTATCGATTTGTGAAGATCCGATTGAAAAGGATGCGAGTAAAATTGCACTGTTAAAATTAATGGAGTATGGAGAGTATGCGATGGTCTAAAAATCTATTTGTTGGAGAACGATTAATGGGGAGGGAGCAAGTGGTTGTTCAAGGAATAAAAAATCACAAATTTCAACCGATGATCCATGTGATAACTTCTCCGATAAATGAGAATAATGTATTGGAAATCTATCCATCGACTGCATTGATGATGCCGTATATGAAAGAGCAAAATCTTATGATTATGGGGATTGCAGCAGATTATACAGAATCATTAGAAGTGGTTAGAAGTATGGTGGAAAAACAATATAATGCTACAGGGAATTTTCATTTTAGCACTGATGAATAGGAGAGAGTCATGCTAACTACTGCTGTTTTGATTTTAAAAATATTAGGAATTACACTGCTTTGTCTCCTGGGAGTTGTATTGTTTTTACTTGTGATTATATTGTTTGTTCCAATAAGATATCGGATTCAGGGCGAATATGAAGAAAAAGTAAAAGGAAACGTACTTGTGAGCTGGTGCTTACATATAGTTACATTTCGCCTTGAGTATGAAGAAGAAATTAAGACTTCAGTAAAGTTGTTTGGTTTTCGAATGCGAGCAAAAGAGGAAAAAGAAGAATCACTTGAGAATTACGCTATGGATAAAAAAAGTGATTTTGAAAAAATGGATGAAAAGCAAGTTGCGCAAGAAAAACCTAGAAGAAAAGATGATTTGAAAGTCGAAAAGCCAGTTGAAAAAT
>CAYJKD010000322.1:0-2514 GCA_964370595.1 uncultured Lachnospiraceae bacterium | reverse complement strand
CTCCCAATCGCATAAGATTTTGCCTTGCGTTCAGCTGCATTATTAGAAAGTTCGCAGCGACCATCTTGCAGATACGCTTGCAGACTATCCCTATGATTTTGGACATAGTTCAGCGCCTTCTGCAGTTTGCTTCCTTTTGTGGGGTTCAATGATTCAATCCAACGAAAGAACTCATCCAAGATGGGTACTTCTTGTTCTATTCTTCGTTCTTTTCGTTCCTCTGGAGGTAAGTGTTTGAATTCACGTTCCAGATAGAACAGCTTATTGCAGTAAGCAACTCCAATTTCAGCAGGAATGTATTGATCAAGACCCTCCTGTGGTATCACTGGATCTTTCATTGCTTCTGGTGAATTAATATCAAGTAATTTCATGGTCTTCTTTTTCTCTGCTGGCAAAGCTTCAAAAAATTTCCGCCTATTATGGGAATCTTACCAGACGTATAGATCCACATATACGAGGTTGATTGGGCCTCTTTCCCTTCTTCTCGTAATACTTGACACGTTGTTTCGTCCGCATGAATAACCTCACGTTGCAACAACGCTTTGTGTAACTCATTGTAAATTGGAAGAAGGTGTCTTTGGGTGGCAAGAATACACCAATTAGCCAAGGTTTCTCTTGGAATGGTAGCTCCTAATTGTGCAAATGCAGATTCCTGACGATAATACGGTAGTCCCATAAAACATTTATTAAACATAACAAAAGCAACTGCCGAAGCGGATGCAGGACTGTGAGGAATCAGGGCACTCGGTACAACGCCCTTTTTAAAAGAACCGTCTTCGCTCTTTTTACATTCGGGACATATCCTAACTTCTTGTAGATAATGAATTCGCTCCACAATAGCAGGTGTAATTCGAATTTCTTCTCGTACAAAGGTTGGTTTCATTGAAATCATTTCAGAATTACACCAATCACAGAGACGCTCGCTTTCTGCAACAGGACAGACAATCTCTACAATTGGTAGATTCGCATATAGTTCATCACGGGTTGCTTTTGATTTTCGTTCTCTTGTATGACTTTTCACTTTCACAGATTCCTTTTTCGTATCCATGGTTTCCTTTTGCTGTGAAGTGCTAGTTTTTTCACTTTTAACACCGAAGAATTGACGTCGAAACTCTTCTAACGTTTCTTCTAGGTTGGTTTTTAAAGAACGTAATTCATCCACCATAATACGTAATTCTTTAATGGTTTCTTCTTGATCCTTGATACGAGATGCTTGTGTATCAATTATTATTTGTAAAAGTTCTTTTTCATTATTTTTAGACATCTCGCACCTCCTGATTTTTCTTACTATTATACAGAAAATCAGAGGTTTTGACAAATGAGAGACCAAATGCATCTGGTCATTTTGACGGTGTATAAGTACCTTTAGAATTGCCTAAAACACTGGAAATCTTGTGTTTTTAGGGGGAGTTATCCACATCAATGTCCTGAATAGAGTTCTAGCAACCTAGTAGCTCTTTGTTTCAAAACATTGATGTGGACAACTTCTTTTTTATAGCAAAAGTAGTTGTCTGCAAAAAATATATTTTCTCCGAATTGCACAAATTAGAAGACTTTTCGATTGTTTTTCGGAGTGGGTTGAATTGCCTTTGGTTGCTCGATGGAAAGTCCTTCCATTAACCAACGGAATTCCTGACGAGTAAGTGGCCGTACTTCCGATGCATTTCTAGGCCATTGAAACCGTCCATCACTATCTAGACGTTTATAAAGCAAGCACCAGCCATCTTTATCAAAGTATAATGCTTTTATGGTATTGCATCTTCTACCACAAAAAAGGAAAAGAGCATTTGCATAGGGGTCCATTTGATAAGTATCTCGAATAATAGCCATGAGCCCATCTATACTGCGGCGCATATCTGTTTTTCCAGTCACGATATTAATTTTTGCAATACCAGAAATATCCCCTAACATAGGAATCGCAACGCAGATAATGTATTTTGAATTACTTCCTGAGTTGCATTATTTGCGATTTCAACACCAACACCTTGTAGTGTAAGACGAATTGCTATCCTATTACCTACGATATCACTACCTCCATGAGTAGTGGCGCGTGGATTATCAGTCGCTTCATCGACAATGATAGATGCTTGTTCATCTAGAATTAGGGGAACAACTTCCTGCACATCGTTTCTGCTTGTTCGCTTCTGTTTTGGTATTTCACAAGCTTTCTGACGAAGCTTTTTTACATGATAATAAAATGTAGGTGCTTTGATACCTTGTTCTTCTAACCATTGGTTATCCGTTTGTCCGCTAGCTCTGCATTCAGAAATGATATCGAGCCATTTCTGATCAGATTTAGATAAGTTTTGGGGATAAGTCATTATGATAATTCAACTCCATTCATGATAAACTATGAAGTAAAATACTCTAACTCAAATCAATAGATTGGAGTAAACGACTCTAACCTTCAATCATGGTTAAAGTGAATTGCTCTAATCATTATAGATGTTCAATATTTAGAGTAATTTACTTCATGCAAGTTGATTATCTCATAGATCCAAGGAAAATAGGAAC
>CAYJKD010000321.1:0-2523 GCA_964370595.1 uncultured Lachnospiraceae bacterium | reverse complement strand
AATACATAGTGTTTATGTTCAACTATTTATTATCATTACCTTCAATATCAGATTATTTTACTTGTAATGAATGCACCTTTAATCTTGAAAAAGGCATATCATGTACCGAATCATTACTTTTTCCAGTTCTTGATATACCTTTTTTATTACTCATAAGAATTAACTTTTGATACCTCTATTAACTGATTATAAATTGCTTCCTTTAGCTCCATAGAATCTACCAAGTGATTACACTCTACCTTAATATCCGTAATAAGTTGTAATATATGCTTCTTTGTATTTAACAACATCCCTGCAGTATCTGCTAGTAACTTGATATGTGTAAGACTAAATCCATCTTCTAGTTCATCATATCGTTCTAATAATTTCCCCACTGCACCCTTTTCCATGATTTCATAACTGTCCAAATCATACATAAGCTCTGTAAAAACATCAGCCGAAATCACATCCTCCGCTTCAATCCTAATGGTAGAGCTGTAATTATTATACAATTCTAGTGCAGATTTAAGCATAGGGTATAAATGCTCATTCAAACTTTCTAGAATTCTCTCCTCCACTTCATCCTCTAATCGATGAAATACTCGATCTCCTATTTGGTCTAGTAGGCTATGGTTCATCGCCCACTTAAGCAAGGAAAATTCTTTTTTCACTGATAATATTAATTCATCAAACACAGCAGTCCAAAACCTCTTTAAATCTTCCTTACAAGCCACCTCAACCCTCGGAGCTACCGAAGAGCAAATATCCTCCCACAGCATTGTAAATACTTGATCCATTAATTTATCTTTTCCAAATGGTTCTGATTTCGTTCCATTTCGCTTTGTCGTTTCAACACTACACACTTCAAATACTTTTGGTGTGCCGATGGAATTTTCAATTTTACCCTTCATCGCCTCTATCACGGTCTGCTCTTTTCCATCACAATTTGTAAGGATAATATGGATCTGTTGTGATATGCTATCTTTCATCCTATTAATAAAGTTTATTTCATAATCTTCTAATCTGGCATTGTTCATGGAAACACAGTAAAATATAGTATGAAACCAGTTTGTTACATCCATATCGTGATTTCGCTTTTTAATCTCTTGCATGATTTCATCAACTATAGCCTCTGCGTTTTCCACTTCAATCCCCTTTGTATCATAAACCTCGATTCCAAATGTTTCGTTAACATCAATTTCGTAAGCTTCCATGCTACTGGTAACTGGATTCCCGATTCCAGTTTTTGCTACTTCCTTATCCAGAAAATAGTTAATAAAAGATGATTTTCCAACCCCTGTTTTTCCTAATAATAAAATTCTTGCTTTTGTTTGATTTTCCATTTGTTTTTTCTCCATTTTTACTATTTCTTAGTTTCATATTGTTGATAATATTTTTCAAATAAATCTTTCATCGCATCTGAAGTAAATATGTTAGATACATCCACTGACTTACCTTCTAATACATCTTTGCAAGCTTTATGGCATAGCTCTGATACTGTCATTCCCATCGCTAAGGTAATAGAAGATGCCACTGCTGCATTAACCGTTCCCCCTACCCATGTCCCTATAATCGGAATGAATTTCACAAGGTTTGTGGCTAATGACTTCGCTATTTGAGTAACCACTAGATTCGATACAAATCCACCTGCTAAGGTTTCGATATTCTTCATCCCATAGTCATTACATATATGTGCAATCATGGTTAACTGCGCTGGTATCAGAATCGCAGCGTCCGCAAATGGAATCGGTATAAACCCTACTACTGCTGCCCCGCCTGAATATGCAATCACATACGTTCGAACCATCTCTTTCTTAAGTTCTAGGTTACGATACTGTGCCGTGATAAATGAATTTCGCACATCTGCATCATCAATAGAATTCGCAGACCACTCAATTAAAGATTCTAAATCTAAAGTTAAGTTTGCATCCTTGCTTGTTTCAAATACTTTTAGCTGCTGAAAATTTTGCTTCAATATCTCTTTGAATTCGCAAGCAACCTTTGCATCCACTGAATCTTCATCGCATTTTGTTAATACCACACCCAAACGACCTCGAACGCTAGGAATCTCTAATATTCCTTTTAAGATTTTTAAATCAATTTCTTCAATTCTTTTTCCTGCTACAGAAATAGTAAACCAAACGATATGTAGTGTTTCATTATCTTCCTCTAGTAATTTGACCATACTTCTTACTTCCTGAATATATGTATCTGCTTGGTCACTTAGTTCATAACCACGACTATCCATTAGATTAATGCAGCTATCATAATCCTTACCTTGATAATGATTAAAACTCATCGTTTCAGGTTCCACATCGGATACAGGAGCAATCGTACGCCCAAATACGGTGTTAACTAATGAACTCTTTCCACTTCCTGTTCTTCCCAGAATCATAATATTCGGTTGTTTGTTATAACTGGCCTCTTGAAATTTGCTCCATTCTCCTTCGATAAATTGTTTATAATTTTCCATTTCATTTTCCTCTCTTAATTCGTATTACTAAGTCTCCCTTACTATAGCATTACTACATGGACACATTTAGG
>CAYJKD010000320.1:0-2588 GCA_964370595.1 uncultured Lachnospiraceae bacterium | reverse complement strand
ACATGATATTTAATATCTGGTTTTTTTCCAATTACCCCTAAACCAGAACAAGGAAGATCTGCAATTACAATATCTGCCTTTTCATCCCATTGTTCATCATACTCACATGCATCCCAAACTTCTGCTCTTATATTTGTAAGTCCAAGGCGAGCAATATTATCCTCTACCATTTGGATTTTTCGCTCAGTCAAATCTCTTACAACTACCTGCCCACTTTTTTCCAGCAATCGAGCAATATGTAAACTTTTTCCACCTGGTGCACCGCACACATCCAATACAACATCTCCAGATTTTGGATTTGCAACAGATCCAACCAAGGAAGAACTTACATCCTGAACTTGGATATATCCATTATTAAATGCATCCAGTCGCTCTAGGTAATCAAAGGACTGAATTTGCAATACTTCATCTGCTAGTTCACTTTGTGTTACAACCACGCCTTGGCGCTCTAAATCTTTTATTATTTCTGCTTTTGAACAAGCACCTACATTACATCGAACACTAACTGGAGTTGTTTCTAAGAACCCCTTTAACATGCCCTCTACTTCCATGGTGCTATAATAAGATTTTAATCGTTCAATAATCCAATTAGGCATGGAATATTTTTCTTGCCAACCTGTAAAAACAAATTCTTCTTTTTTTCTTGAGATAGTTCGCAAAACTCCATTAACAAATCCTTTAAGCCCTTGATACTTTTTCGTTATAGTTAATTTTACACCCTCATCACACACTGCACGATCTGGAACTCGGTCTAAATATACAATTTGATATACAGACATCCGAAGAATCGTTCGAATTGCAGGTTTCATTTTATAAACAGGAATTTTTGATGTTTGATTAATCATTTCATCTATTGTAATTTTATATTCTATGGTTCCTTCTACAACTTTTGAGATAAAAGAACGATCTTCTTTTTTTAAATACTGGTATTTCGATAATGCCCGATTTAAAATCACATGACAAAATTCTCCATTCTCCAATATCTCTGTTAGTATGTCAACAATAATTTCTCTGCTGCTAGTTGGTTTAATCATTATCTCTTCCTCTTGCAATCAAAAGCAATCGAAGCAATTGCAACAAAGAAGCTGCTACTGCTGCAACATATGTCAAAGCTGCTGCATCTAAAACTTTTTTTGTTGTTTTAACTTCATTCGAACCTAAAATCCCTATATTTTCAACTAATTGTAACGCTCTTGATGAGGCATTAAACTCAACTGGAAGAGTCACTAGTTGAAACACAATGACCGCTGTAAATAGAATAATTCCAAGATTTATCAATGAAGTTTGTCCAATTATGATTCCAAAAAACACAAGGGGCCAAGATAATTGGCTTCCTAAGTTAGCGACTGGTAGAATTGCCGCTCGCAAAGAAAGAGCTGCATATTTTTTATGATGTTGAACCGCATGCCCACATTCATGTGCTGCGATACCAATTGCTGCAACCGATGTACTTCCATAAACACTCTCTGATAAATTTACTGTTTTTGACCTTGGATCATAATGATCTGATAAATGTCCACTTGTTTTTCGTACGGTAACACCTTGAAGCCCTTCTGCACGAATAATCTTCTCAGCAGCTTGAGCGCCTGTCAAACCTGACATACTTCTAACTTTTGAATACTTTTGGTAGGTACTTTTAACTCTAGCAGATGCAATCATTGAAATCACTGCCCCAATAATGATTAAAATCATTGTTGGATCAAAATAAAATCCCATTCCTGGATACATAAATTATTCCTTTCTATATCTAAATTAATTACTTGTTAATGTTTCTCCTTGCTCAATTGAAAAGCCTCTAAGGAAATCACTGACATCCATCCGCTTCTTCCCTTCTAATTGAGCACTATTAATTTTTAACATTCCTTTTCCCGTTTGAATGAACAATTCTCCTTTTTCAGCTTTTGCAACTGTACCACATGGATAACTAGAATCTTCTAGGATGACATCAGCATCCCAAATCTTTAACATTTTCCCTTTCCTATAGCTATATGCACTTGGCCAAGGATTAAGTCCTCTAATGAGACGTTCAATTTCAATCGCATCCTTTGTCCACTGAATTTCACCCATGGATTTTTGAATCTTCATTACATGTGTTGCTTCTTCATGATTCTGAGATGTCGCATGCATTGTTCCAGTTTCGATTTTATCTAGGGTTGATAAAATAAGTTCCCCACCTAACAAGCTTAACTTGTTAAATAAACTTCCACCTGTTTCTTTTGGATCAAGTGGTATTACTAATTTTTCAAGCATATCACCTGTATCCATACCAACATCCATCATCATTGTGGTAATTCCTGTTTCTTTATCTCCATTAATTACCGCCCACTGAATTGGAGATGCACCTCGGTATTTTGGTAGTAAAGAGGCATGGATATTTACACAACCATATTTGGGTACTTCTAATAACTCTTTTGATAAAATCTGACCAAATGCAATTACAACGAATACATCTGCCTCTAATGCTCTCATCTGATCGATAAAAGAATTTTCACGTGCTTTGTGAGGTTGAAAAACTGGAAGTTCATGTTTTAGTGCAACCTCTTTGATTGGTGACATAGCAATTGCATGCCCCCTGCCCTTT
The DNA here is from genome assembly GCA_964370595.1 of uncultured Lachnospiraceae bacterium. Classification (GTDB taxonomy): domain Bacteria; phylum Bacillota; class Clostridia; order Lachnospirales; family Lachnospiraceae; genus Brotaphodocola. The sequence goes on along the minus strand of CAYJKD010000320.1, from coordinate 7 downwards.
GGTTTAT
>CAYJKD010000319.1:2338-2594 GCA_964370595.1 uncultured Lachnospiraceae bacterium | reverse complement strand
AAGCATATCACGGATATAAATGAAATAAGAAATAAAGCAATATCTCTATGCAAGGAAATTAACAAGGTATATGAACTAGACGGTGTAGAGGTAAAGGTAGAAATATCTTGTAGTATTGGAATATCAATTGCTCCTTGCCACGGAATAAACTATGAAAACTTATATAAAAAAGCAGATCAAGCAATGTATGTCTGTAAAAAGACTAGTAAGAATGGATATCATTTTTATGAAGAATCAGATGAAAGAGAATTAGAAT
>CAYJKD010000319.1:0-2328 GCA_964370595.1 uncultured Lachnospiraceae bacterium | reverse complement strand
ATAGAGGTTATAAGAATGAAAGATATGACAACAGGACACCCGCTTAAACAGATACTAGCATTTATGATTCCGGTGTTGTTAGGGAATTGGTTTCAAAATTTTTACAACATAGCCGATATTATGATTGTTGGACGATTTTTAGGAGTAGATGCATTAGCGGCAGTAGGGTCTACAGGGTCTATTGTGTTTTTAGTTGTAGGTTGGATTGTTGGACTTACAAGCGGTTTTGGAATTTTACTTGCTCAAGCATTTGGTGCAAGAGATGAGAAACGACTAAAACACTATACGGCAATGTCGTGTTTTTTATGCTTTGTATTTGCAGTTTTGATGACAATTGGCCTTTTGATTGCAAACGAAGAAATTCTTCGGTTATTAAATACTCCACAAGATATATTCGAAGATACATCATTATACATATCTATCATTTATGTAGGACTTCCAGCTACAATTTTATATAACTTGGTTGCTTCAATTGCAAGAGCCTTAGGAGATAGCAAAACACCATTATACTTCCTTGCACTGTCTTCTGTTATTAATATAGGACTTGATTTTTTGTTTGTAGGAGTATTGCCATTTGGAGTTGCTGGTGCAGCTTATGCAACGGTAATTTCTCAAATGGTTTCAGGTGTGTTATGTTTAATTTATGTTTATAAAAAATATCCAAGTGTTCGATTCTCAAACGCAGAAAGAAAATTACGGAAAACAACAATAATAAGTTTACTAGCGATGGGAATCCCTATGGCATTACAATTTTCTATTACTGCAATTGGGACGATGATAACCCAATCTGCATTGAATCAATTAGGCGCTGTATATATTGCTACTTATGCAGGATCAATGAAAATACAAGGTATAATCATTCAAGTATATGCTGCCCTTGGTGCTGCAATGGCAAATTATGTAGGACAGAATTTTGGAGCGGGAAAGCTTGAACGAATAAAAAAAGGGCTGAAGTCTGCAGTAGCATTTGTAGGAATATATAGTATATTAGCCTCACTTTTTGGCTATTTTATTTGCCCCAATTTAATCGTATTATTTGCAGAAGATCCAACGGGGGAATTGGTTGAATTGTCAAAACAAATTTTTCATATTGCTATTTGGTTTTATTTTCCACTAGGGTTGATTTTTGTTTATCGAAATGCATTACAAGGACTGGGAAATGGAGTAGTCCCTATGCTTGGTGGGGTAGCAGAATTAATCGCTCGAGCAATCGTTATTTTCTTTTTATTTGAGCCATTACAATTTTTAGGAATATGTCTAACAGATCCTTTCGGTTGTATTTTGGCATTGATTCCATTGATACCATTTTATTATAGGTACATGAGTCGGTTAAGTAAGAAGTTCGCATAGAATATCAATGAAATACTAGGTTTGGAATCATGTTTCTATCATTGAATGAAATAAAAAATAAAATTTATAGAAAATATGAACTTTTTGGATTGAAAATGTATCCTATATATGATAGAATTTTTTTTCGGCATGTATTTCTATTAACTAGATAAGTAGCAAAAGGATTTTTAATATCTAGTATTGGCGAAAGAAGTTTACATATCCATGGAGAACAAAGATTAAGAGGTGCTAGTAGTATGTCTATAAAGACAAAAAAATTTACATCGATCATAATAATAATTACATTATTGTGTACAATGATTTTAGGTACAACATTTGCAGAGGAATATAACAATTTATATATTACAAGGAGTTATGCAACATCATCAAATGCTGATTCTGTAATCATACATACATCATCAAATGCGGAAGAAGATAATGTTGCTTCATCATCAAATGTAGAGCAAGTATTACAAAATAATTTAGTAAATAATATCGCATCAAAAATAAATGGGTCAAGAAATAATATGGGAGTTAATGTTTTACTTGGCATAGAAAATACAATTGATATAGAAGAGATTCTTGAGAATCAGGGATTAAATATGGCTGATACTCCGCTATTCAGTATTATTGAGGAGAATGCAGAAATTATAGAATCCTATCAATACATTGACGGAGAATTATCTGTTGTGGTTACAACAGATAAAAGTTATGCAGGTAAATCAGCAACGATACAAGTACTTTTAGATGATGAGAGTTATTATGCCCTTAGGATACATGCAAAAATCCCAGTAGAGTTAGAGTTAAAACTAAGTACTACAATTTTGAAAGAAGGGGAAGCATCTCCTACTCCAAGTGTAACAGACCTTGAAGCAGCAGGAATCTTAAAAGAAGATATTAATACAAGTTCTAGTATCTATCCAATGTATACATATACCAATGTTGCAACAGATATAGGGAATGAAGTGATATGGAGTTGGACAAATTCCAATGAATATT
>CAYJKD010000318.1:250-2595 GCA_964370595.1 uncultured Lachnospiraceae bacterium | reverse complement strand
TCTGTTTTTATTTTTGTTATCATCAATGATGATTCCACCAGATGCAGTAATACTTCCCAAATACGTTATTTTTCGAGCACTAGGACTTACAAACTCTATGTGGAGTTTGATTTTACCAGCTATTTTTGATATATTCTTTGTATTTATGTTACGACAATTTTTCATATCAATACCAGATACATTATCAGAAGCAGCAATTATTGATGGGTGTGGGCATTTTAAGATTTACTCAAGGATTGTACTTCCATTAGCAAAGCCTGCAATTACAACTATGGTTATCTTTACATTTATCTGGGCGTGGAATGATTATATGGGTCCATATATCTTTATAACAGATTCATCAAAACAGATGTTGTCTGTAGGAATGAAAATGTTCCAGGTCAGCAATTCGATAGATTATGGTTTGCTCATGGCAGCTGCTACATTAGTGTTATTACCAGTTTTGATAATATTCTTGTGTGCACAGAAGTATTTTGTAGAAGGGATTGCCACAAGTGGATTAAAGAATTAAGGAGAAACATAGATGAAATATATATTGCGTGTTGTTATACATGAAAATGATTGGGAAAGACAGTTAGAGGATATTGTGATGATCTGCAAATATGCAGATATTGAAGAAGTGTTTTGCAAAGAGCAATGCCATCAAATATTAATGTCATGTTTCAAGCTAGATAAACATAGAAGAATGGCAGATATATATATAAAAATAGCAAAACGATTAAAAGCGGAAAATATTACCTTCAGCATAAATCTTGCAACTATAGTTGGACATTGTGATGCAGATTTAAAAGAAGATATGATATTACCATATGTTAAGTTTGTAGGAGAATCATTAAAGCCCAATGTAAGTACTTATTGTATACTTGATCCAGAGTGGCAAGCGTATGCGAAGGAAGTGGTGCGCATTTATGCAGAAACAAATCCTCAAACGATAATGATTGATGATGATTTTAGGTCTATTAACCACAGTGGATATTTGGGGTGCTTTTGTGAAAACCATATCCATCAGACTTCTGTAAAGTGTGGGTTTGCATTGAAATCGGAATCTTTAAGAAATCATATTGTGGGAAATTCAGAACTTGATGTTAAAGTACGGAAAGCCTGGTGTGAGGCTAATTTTGAAGGACAGTTACAAGCAGCAAGAAAGATGGAGTCATCAATTCATCAAGTAAATCCAGAAATTAAAGTTGGACTTATGAATTCAGGAGAAGAAAATCATTCTGTACAAGGGAGAGATATTGGCCAATTGATTCAAGCGTTTGCTGGAAAGACTGGGGCAGTATCCCGGCCACTTGGTGGAGCTTATAGAGATTGCCTACACCAAGAATTGGTACATGGCATTGAGCATGGCACAATTAGATGCGGTAGAGATTATCAGTGAGGTGGAAAATTGGCCACATACTAGATATACAAAAAGTATGGCGATAACTCGTTTGCAAATGAAATTACATACTCTAGCGGGTGCAGATAAAATCAGTATGAATATCTTCGACTTTATGGGGACACCATACAACCAAGAGCCAGAAATTATGAATCTTATTCGTGACAGTAAAAAAGAACTCAGAGAGATTCAGAATCTGAAAAAAGGAAAGGTATGCGCTGGAGGTGGAATGTTATGGCATAAAGACTGTGCAAAAACATATGTAAATACTAATAATAGTGTAGAAAATGTTCGTCCTTCTAGGGATGTAGATGCTATATTTACATTACTTGGGATTCCAGTTGCATTTACGGAACAAAGCGTGAATTTTATTACAGGTAGTATAGTAGATAACTTGGGAGATCGTAAAATTATGGATCTTCTAAGTAAAGGATTAATCGTAGATGCTAGTGGATTTGAACAATTAAATAAGCGTGGATTCAACAAATATCTAGGATGTGAAGGGAATGGATATGTTGAGGAAGTCTCATGTGAGAAATTAGTCAATATGGATTTTGCAGGTTCCTTTCTTGGGAATTTATTGCCTACAGATTGGATGAGAATTTCAAAAGATAATGTGAAGATACCTCTTTTGAATCCTCAAGATGGTGCAGTGATTTTATCGGAATTTTTAGATGTGAATTACCATAAGATTGGAAATGGAATCTGTATATTTGAGAATGAGTTACATGGTAGAGTCTGTATTATACCAGATTATATCTGCACATGGACCTTTGCATATAGAAGTCGAGCATATTTGCTTAGAAATATTGTGGAATACCTCTATAACGGAAAGGGTTTATTTAAGCTGAATGAAGGAGTAAATGTTGCGCCGTTTTACTACCATGCACAGGAAGAAGATATGTTAGCACTTGTTAACACAGGTTTGGATATAGAAAAAGTATCAGTGCAGTCAGAATGCGAC
>CAYJKD010000318.1:0-240 GCA_964370595.1 uncultured Lachnospiraceae bacterium | reverse complement strand
TTCAAACCCATTATATTAAAAAAAAGAGATATATGAAAGGGCTGTCCTGACAACGAGAATAATAATAACTTTTTTTTACTGGCACTTCCTTTACACTCTGGCACTAATCCCGCCCATGAACTAAAATGAGGCTGATTTTTAAACGGTGTCATTTCGATACCTATTTCTGAAAGTAATCGTTCCACATTTTTTTACCTATGCACGGTATTTCATCTAATAATTGAAGTTGTTTGTTCATAC
>CAYJKD010000317.1:0-2599 GCA_964370595.1 uncultured Lachnospiraceae bacterium | reverse complement strand
GGAAAGCCAAACAGGGTGCATATCTTCTAAAGCCGCAACAAGTTCTGTCAACATATAACCAGGACTTACACAGTTCACACGAATTCCATATTGTGCCCACTCCACTGCTAATGCTCTTGTCAGATGAACAACTCCAGCTTTTGCAGCACAATAGTTGGCAATGGTTTGTGGTACATTCACTAGTGATGCTGACATAGATGCTGTAGATATAATGGAACCTTTAATTCCTTTTTCCATCATAACTTTTGCAGCTGCTCTAGCTGTTAAAAATGTACCATTTAGATCTACGTCTACCACTTTTTTAAAATCTGCTGCTGAAATATCCATTGCTGAATCAAAGGTAGCAATCCCTGCATTGTTGATACAATAATCAATCGTTCCATAATCATCTAAATAGCTTTTCATCATTGTATCTACACTAGTCTCATCCGTAATATCACATTGGTACGCCTTTACTAGTCTTCCTGTTTTTTCAGCAATCTCATTTGCTGTAGCAGTGGCCATTTCAAGATTCATGTCGACAATCGCTACATCCGCTCCCAACTCTGCAAATGCTGTTGCTAAAACTTTCCCAATTCCTTGTGCTGCTCCTGTAATAAATCCTTTTTTGTTTTCAATGGAAAAAATATTCTTCATATGAAATATCTCCTTTATTATTTTATTTTTGAAATATATAATGAAACTACAATAATAAATCCCTTTACAAACTCAACCCATTCTGTTCTAACCCCTGTCATACTAATTCCAGTTCCTAACATAGAGATTAAAAATGCCACTGCAATAATTCCGATAGTTTTAAATTTGTTATGAAATAAAACTTTAGACAGTACCGCAATGGTAATCGCATCAAGAAGAAGTGCGTCTACACTGTTAAGTTGCACCGCTCCTGCTCTTGCAGAAAACAACATTCCCCCAATAGCAGATAAACCTGCTGCTATAATAAATGTCAACATGGTTAATACCTTAACATTAATTCCCTTAAAAACACTTGCCTCAATATTAGATCCCATAAACTGAATCTTTCTTCCTATTACTGCACGTTCCATAAACAAGAAACAAAATATTCCTACGATTACAAGTACAATTAACATATTTGAAATTCCAAGTGTATCTGATGATAATGATTTAAACCCTTCATGACTAATGTATACAGATTTTCCACCTGTAATCAATTGTCTCAAACCAATTACAAAGAACTGCATCCCTAGTGTAACAATGAAAGATGAAATACCTAACCTAGATACAATAACACCTGACAAAGCACCAATCACACATGCAAGCAAAACTCCCATAATTACCGCTGAGGAAGGCACAAAATAAAAAGTAGGACTCATTAGATATGCAATTACTAAGGCTGACAAGCTACCAATATGCCCCAAGGAAAGATCGAATCCTCCACCCGCAAATACAATTCCCATACCTAGTGCAAATATTGCTGGTATTACCATATCCGCTAAAATATTACTGACATTAGACAATTTAAAGAAATTTCCATCTGGAACAATTATGCTAAATGCTACAAAAACAACAATAAGCAAACCAATAAAAATGAGCGTTTGTTTTGAAGGCATATTTTTTTCTATTATTTTCATTTTCACTATCCTCCTATCAAACTTTCACTTGTGTAATTTTATTTCTATGTCGAAATACAGAAATTGCCACAGACGTTACCAAAATAACTCCTTGTACAATTGGAATAATATAGTTTTCAACACCCATCATTTTCATAAATCCGTTAATCATTCCAACGAAAACAGCTCCAACCAAGGTACCTATCACATTCACTCTACCTGGTACAAACATAGATGTCCCTAGATAACATGCTGAAAATATAGGTAACATATAAGCTTCTCCTTGCTCATAAATAGCACCTACTCTGCATGATTCTATAGAGGCTGCAATCGCAAGTAAAAACGCTGCAAGTCCATAAGCGATAAATTTAATTCTTTTTACATTAATTCCTGCTTCAATTCCTGCATCAACATTCTCACCTGTTACTCTTAAGTTAAATCCCAACTTTGTTTTTGTTACCACGATGTATACGATAGCAAATAGAATAAACATTACCCACACAATCAAAGGGAGTCCAATTTCAATCCCAATAAAGCTGTTGACCGCTTCATTTTGAATTGGTGTTGTCTGCTGATGAAGTGCCTTCTCAAGTCCAGATGCCATAAACATAAAGCCGATAGAAACAATAAAAGATGAAAATTGATATTTTGTCACTAATACAGCTATTCCCATATTCGCAAGCAATGCAATTAAAATGATGACAACAAATCCTATTATAAATACTCCTGTTTGATTGGCAATCAATGCAAATACCACCGAGAGTAAACTAAACATTCCTGCAAAAGACATATCCCCCTCACCTGCGATCATAATAGCAGATAACCCTAATGCTGCAAGACTTATAGCTACATTCTGTACCAATATGTTCTTAATGTTTAACCAAGAGAATAAAGGCACATCTAAATTAAATAGTTGTAATAAAACAACTAAAATCAACAAACAAAGTGGCATTCCATATTTTGATATAAATACTGAGCGATTTTTATTCTGCTTCACTTATGCCACCCCCCATTATGTATTTAACACC
>CAYJKD010000316.1:0-2625 GCA_964370595.1 uncultured Lachnospiraceae bacterium | reverse complement strand
ATATACAAAATCATACTAATATCTTACGCTTTTGTAACAACTATTCAAATTTCACTTTCATAAAATTCTTCTTTCCACGTTTGGCAATGATTCCATCGCCAGCAAACATTTCTTTATCAAATGTCTTTTTAAAATCCTTTACTTGTTCTCCATCAATAGAAACTCCACCTTGCTCTACATTACGTCTTGCTTCTGAACGAGTCGCACTCAATCCCGATTTTTGCAAGATACCTAAAATATCAATCATTCCTTCTGTGAAGTCTTCTTCTTTCAATATAAAGGTTGGCATATTTTCCAAGTTACCACCACCACTAAACAATGCTTTTGATGCTTCTTTTGCTTTTTCTGCTTCTGCTTCATCATGAACAAGCTTTGTCAATTCATATGCTAAGATTTCTTTTGCTGTATTTAATTGGCTACCTTCCCAACTATCCATCTCATCAATTTGCTCAATTGGTAAGAATGTAAGCATACGTAAACATTTTAACACATCTGCATCTGCAATATTTCTCCAGTATTGATAAAACTCAAATGGTGTGGTTTTATTTGGATCAAGCCATACAGCACCTGACTGGGTTTTTCCCATTTTGTTTCCTTCTGAATTTAGAAGAAGGGTAATGGTCATTGCATGTGCATCTTTTCCTAATTTTCTACGAATCAGCTCTGTTCCACCTAACATGTTACTCCACTGATCGTCTCCTCCAAACTGCATGTTACATCCGTATTTTTGGAATAATGCGTAGAAATCATAACTTTGCATAATCATATAGTTAAACTCTAAGAAACTTAAACCTTTTTCCATTCTCTGCTTGTAGCACTCTGCAGATAACATACGATTTACTGAGAAGCAAGATCCTACTTCACGAAGGAGCTCTACATAGTTTAATTCTAATAACCAATCTGCATTATTTACCATTAACGCTTTTCCTTCAGAGAAGTCGATAAACTTACTCATTTGCTCTTTAAAACAATCACAGTTGTGTTGGATAATTTCAGGAGTCATCATCTGACGCATATCGCTACGTCCTGAAGGATCTCCAATCATACCTGTTCCTCCACCAATCAATGCAATTGGTTTGTTTCCTGCCATTTGTAGTCGCTTCATTAAACAAAGCGCCATAAAATGTCCTACGTGAAGGCTATCTGCTGTTGGATCAAATCCGATATAAAAAGTTGCCTTCCCTTCATTTACCATGGTTTTAATTTCTTCTTCATTGGTTACTTGGGCAATCAATCCTCTTGCCACTAACTCATCATAACATTTCATTCTTATTCTCCTCTCAAAATACAAAAAATCTCGTCCTTCAAAAGGACGAGATTCATTCTCGTGTTACCACCCTAAGTTCATAAAAGACTTACATCTTTTACCTTAATAGACATCAATCAATGTCATCATGCATTAACGTGCATGAACCGTCACAGCCTACTATCATTCAGTGTGAAGCTCCAAGATGTATTCATAGGTAACCAATCATGCGCCTCTCATCTACCGGCAACTTTCTGTATGGGGTTTGTCTACTACTCGTTCTTTTCTTTGCTTATGTGGTATTAAATTATATCACGATTATAACAGTTACCAATAATTTGTCAAGACCTATTTGTCGTTTTGATTTCATCCATAAAAGTATATATTTTGTAACAAAGTGATCTTATTTGTTTATTCATGTATAATGAGTAACATATCTATTTAGCAAACGTGAAAGGAAAATATTATGGAAAAAATTGATGGTTTTACTTATGTAGAGTCCTTGGAACGTCCCCTTGAATTACAACATTTTTTCAATGAAAAATCAAAATTACTAAAACGATATCGTGATTTACAAGGGCGAGAATCCCTTTGTATTGTTATTGGTGTTCCATTATCCATGTTTACTGGATTTTTTATGATTATCGGTTTGTTTTTACCCTCTGTAGCCTTTTTTTGCTATCTAGTATTATTACCACTACTAGTTTTTATCATAATTAAATTTATACAAGCAAAAAAAGAACGAAAATCAATTACACAAATATTGGATGAATTAGGTGTAAGTTATAAAGAGGTTTATCAACGGTATACAACTAGTAGGCGCATTCGACTTTATTCGAACCATGGTACTATTCCTGATGCAGCTATTTCTTCTAATTCTGATTTTTCTTCTCAAAATTTTGATTCTTGTGATACGGATTGTAATTGTATAGACGACCGTGGACACTGGGATACCATAAATAGTTTTGATGACTTTGGGGATGACGGTGGCTTTGGGGATTTTGGTGGTTATGATGGTGGTGGCGGCTGGGATGGTGGTGGTTGTGATGGCGGCTGTGACGGTGATGGTGGCTGTGATGGCGGTGGCGATGGCGATGGAGATTAAGAATGAGCACCCTTCAGAAACTATATGGATTTCAGAAAAAAGAAACAGCCAAGTATCCCTACATGGCTGTCCTTTTTTGTTTTATAATGATTTTATTTTGCTATTTAAAAAATTTATGATTTACTTTCTCTTTTTCCTGAATCCCACCATGAATACTGCTGATAGAGAACCTAGCATTCCTAATGCATATAGTAAGATACTATCTTCATGGCCTGTCTTTGGTAACATTCCTGAAAGTGGTACTTGATCATCATCAATTGTATTAGTTAATGGT
>CAYJKD010000315.1:0-2632 GCA_964370595.1 uncultured Lachnospiraceae bacterium | reverse complement strand
CTGGTTTGAAAATTGCGGATACATAGCTTAATATTTATTGGAAGTGCTCTAAAAAAAATTTTCGAGTTACTTGGTATCAAAATTTACTGTATCGAAAAAATAAATTTGTGGCCGGTGTGGCTCTTGCAAATAAAATGGCCAGAACAGTTTGGGCGATGATGGTAAGCGGTGAAGAATATCGCTCCCAGCCTTGCTAAAAGAAATTTTTGCCTAGAGGAATTTTTAGTAACAGACTATAACTAAAAGTAATTTTATCACAACGGAAACAAATCACCTTCAATGAATGTCACAGCAACTGATGCGTAAAAATGGACGAACCGACCTTTGGGGATTCCGAACACGTCAAAGGCTATAATAAGCCGTCGGATTGATAGGAAAGAGAAACAAAGGTGCGAATTTCATCATGGCAAAGTAAATCCTTATGCCGAATATATGACAGCATTCGATTCTTTTTTACAAAAAACTGCTTGACGTTTGGTGCGGGTCTATATATGACGTGGGACTTATTTGTCGAGTAGATATATTTTATTGCAATGTATCCGACTTTTTGGTAGTCTCACTTTTCGTGAGGTAATGATTTTGGCATATATTCTAGAAAAAATTAAGCCGTTTATGACTAGGCAGTTCATAAGCTATGTTCTTATTGGCATATTCAATACAACGTGGGGCTATGCACTTATTTTTTTTCTTATGTATATAGCTGGGCTTAGTCCTGTCATGAGTAATGTTATCACATATTCTATAGGATTGTTTGCTACTTATTTGCTAAATCGAAAGATTACTTTCAAGAGCAAGAATAAAATAAACAAAGAATTTATACGGTTCCTTGTTGTGTATGTGATTGCTTATGCTGCTAATCTGTTAGCGCTTGTGACTTGTATTGATATTATTAATATTCATGCAGGAGTATCACAGATTATTGCAAGTATTTTTTATATATTGGCATCATTTACAGCGATGCGCCTTTTTGTGTATGCAAAAAATAAACAAGCCCGTCATGAAGTATCATAATGATTGTCCTGTTCCTGATGGACAGGAGTAAGGGACTATGTTGCGTTATAGAATTAAAACAAGGACACAATGAGGCATTGCAGTATTTAGCGCACTATTAAAGATTTTTTAGATATAATCTAGGTACAGGCAATAGCGAAAGTATTCTTGGCTTTGTTCATGCTTTTGAAAAGGTCAATAAGGAAAAAGGTTCGGATGAAGCAAAACCCCGCAGCATCGGGAAATCACTAGTTGCTTTGCAGATACACACTGACGGAATTAAATAAGAAGTATGAATATAGTTTTCAAAATATAATGGAAAACTCTTGGTGACTTGAGGTTCATTTAGTATAGAATACATAAATCTTAAAAAGGATATAATATGAGTAATAAGTTTATACAATTTCCTAAAACAAGAAACCCACTTCCTAAAGAATATGAAGTAATTTATGTAAAAGAATATGAGATAAATCGTAAAGGTGAAAGCTTTATTACAAGGCTTTCAATGGGGTTAGAAAAATGGCTGCACAAGGTTATTCTAAAACGCGCTATTCCTGCAGAGAACATATTAGAAATTGGTGCAGGAACATTTAATCATTTAGATTACGAAAGGAATTTTAAAAGGTATGACGTAGTTGAACCCTTTGAACAGTTGTATGCGAATTCAAAGGATTTACATAAAGTCAATAAAATACATTCTTCAATTTATGAGATTGATCAAAAATCAGTTTCATATGATAGAATTATTTCTATTGCAGTATTAGAGCATGTGCTTGATTTGCCGAAATTAATTGCATACTCTGGTTTACTGCTTTCCCCGCAAGGGCAATTTCAGAATTCTATACCGAGTCAAGGCGGTTTGTTATGGTATATGGCGTATAACCTTACTACTGGTATTGCATTTTATTTAAGAAATAAGTTGAACTATAATACAATAATGAATTTTGAACATGTAAATACATGCAGTGAAGTTGAAGAAGTCATAAGGTATTTTTATGATGATGTGAAAATTAGTAGATTTCCTCTTCCGTTGTTAAATCTTTCATTTTATACGTATATAGAAGCCAAAAAACCAAATATTGAGAGATGTAAACAGTATATAGAAGAAGCCAAAAATAATTTAGAGTAGGTTTCTTGGTTGCTAGAAGTCCAAGTTTAGAAATTCGTTGCTGAATATAAGAAAGTATTCGCAAACGCTATTTATAAAAAATACTTGATTGCGCGTGTATCCATACAGGAAATATACTTTAAGCTTCTTCTTGAATTATTACATGCAGTTTGCCTTTTACTAAATTGTTTAAGCTACAGACTTGCCGTAGTATAATTCCGCCAAGGAGTAAAGTAAAAGAAAATCCTACACAAAGTAAGATAATAATGTCAGTACTACCAGCAATATAGTTGCGAGTAAAAAAGCGTAAATAGAGGTAGTTAATGCTTATAAAAAAAGCTATTATCATGAATATTATAGATAGCACGAGGCCTAATCGGTAAGGAAGCTTACTATAGTCCATAAGTGAGTTGTATGCCATAAGCGCGGATTTTTTCATGGTATATGCGGGAGTCCCTGCAAAACGTTCGCCAATTTCATAATCAATAAATGTTCTTGGGATGCGCATTTCAGAAATTTTTCCTCTAATGAAAG
>CAYJKD010000314.1:0-2647 GCA_964370595.1 uncultured Lachnospiraceae bacterium | reverse complement strand
AAGTCGAGTGTATACATTTGATTCAGACGATGGTGAAACAATCACAATTCCATATAGAATTATTTTGATATATGCACAAATTGCATTGCAAAGTATTGAATTGTCAAGGTGCAAAGCTATAATTGGTGTGTGAAGTTTGAGTTAAGTATATTTTTTTCAAATACTTTAAAATTAAAAAATGCAACAGATATGTCGACTGCAATGATGTTTGATATGATATTTCCCTTAAAAAATCATAGTGTTTCTATTTGCAAAAACTTGACAGATTAAGAAAAATCCATTTATAATGAGTCTATTATGCTTAAGGGGGTAAGAGATGATCACGTTAAAAGATGTTGCAAGGGAAGCTAATATGTCAGTGACCCAAGTTTCAAGAGCCCTTAATGGACATGATGATGTAAGTGAGGAAACAAAGGCTCGAATAAGACAAATTGCTAATGAGTTAGGGTACATCAAAAATACGATGGCACAAAAGCTTGTTATGCAGGTAAAGAACGAAATCGCTTTAGTCATCAAAGGTTTTGAAGATGAAGCGAACCTTTCAGACTATAACCCCATCTATAAGATTCTATGTGGAGTGAATAAACTGGCTACAGAAAAAAACTGGGAGCTTGTAGTATTTATGCTACAAGATAGTACTAGTTCCTATGTGGAATTCTTTCGAAACAAAGGGATAAGTAAGGCGATTTTATCATGGTTTGAATACGATGATGAACGTTTGATAGAGCTAATTGATAGCAATATTTCATGTGTGTTTATTGACATTCCTGTAGAGGGAAATAGGAACGGTTGTGTGATTACAAACAATATCCTTTATGCGACCCAAGCCGTAGAAGCATTGATCAGAAGCGGAAAAAAGCACATTGCTATGATTAGTGGAACACCCCATGCTATGGTTACCATTGAGCGAGAGGCTGGGTATAAAGTCGCTTTAGAAAAACACCAGATGAAAATCTATCCCTATTATGATGGTGACTTTAATCAGAAAAAAGCAAAGGATATGACGAAAAAAGCATTAGAGGAAAATCCAGAGATCGATGGTTTTTTTTGTGCAAGTGATTACATGGCCTTTGGTTGTATGGAAGCGATTGAAGCATTTGGTAAAAGAATCCCAGAGGATATTGCTGTAGTGGGATTTGATGATATTCCCATATCAAGACATATAAAGCCCACCTTGTCTACCATTAGACAAGACGATTTTGCAAAGGGATATGAAGCTGCAAAGTTATTAACAGAGTTAGAAGAAAATAATGAGAAATCTGTCGTAACACTTGGTTGCGAGTTTATCAAAAGAGATTCACTTTGAAAAGAAAGCTTGGGCTTTCTTTTTTTTGTGATGAGAGCTTCCGTCTCATGCAAGTGTGCCATACAGAATACAAAACCGAAACGATTCGGTAATATATACAAAAAAATCGAAGTATTTAAATATGAAGGAGATTAAAATTGTGCAAAATATAGATAAATAAAAAGTGTATTGACGAATTCATCGTTAAACATTATAATGAATCTATCAACCGAAAGGTTTCGGAAATAAAAAAGAAAGAGGGAAATGAAAATGAGAAAAATTCTAGCAACTTTGTTAATCGGTGCAACTACGATATCACTAATTGGATGTGGAAGTTCTAATGAAGGCACGACAGGTGCAGTAGGAGGAAATGAAGGGAGTAGTATAGAACTTACTATGGCAATTACTGCCGATCCATTTGAAGTGCAGATTGTAGAAAGTCAAGTAGCCGCATTTATGGAGGCAAATCCAAACATTAACGTAACAGTCGAACCAATTGCAGGGGATATGTGGGAAGTACTGAAAACACGTATGATTGCAAAGGATGAGCCAGATATTTTCTATATGGACATTTTCCAATCAGCACAGTTTATCGATGCAGGACAATTAGCATCTCTTGCTGGATTATTAACAGATGAAGACTTAGCAGATTTCCAACCTGAATTAGTAGATGCATTTACTAGTGCAGATGGTACTTTATACGGAGTTCCAAAAGATTACTCTACACTAGGTCTATATTACAATAAAGCGATGTTTGACGCAGAGGGCTTGACACCTCCAACTACTTGGGCAGAATTAGAGTCAGTGGCAAAGACATTTACAAAAGATGGTGTAGTAGGATTATCTATGCAAAATGAAATTGCCCGTATTCAACCATTCTTCTATTCCAATGGCGGAACCATGATGGCAGATGGAAAACCAATCTTTAACCATGAAAAGAATATTGAAGCATATGAATTTTATTTAAGCCTATATAACAATGGCTATGCAAAAACTCCACAGCAACTAGGTGTAAGATGGAACGGAGATGCATTTGCAGCACAAAGTGTTGCGATGACAGTAGAAGGAACTTGGATGGTAAATTCGTTAACTGAGTTAGCTCCAGAACTAGACTATGGAGTAGTTCCACTGCCTGTATCAAAGGATGATGCTTCCATGCAATTTACAGTAGCATATTCTATGTCAACAAATACAGAACATCCAGAAGAGTCCAAAGAACTAATTAAGTTCTTGACATCAGAAGAGCAACAGTTAGTAGTTGCAGAAGCAGGAAGAGCGATGCCATCAAGAAATTCAGCACTAGAAACTTATGTAGAAAAGTTTCCAGAGAGAAAGGTGTTTGTAGATGTAACACCTTCTGCT
>CAYJKD010000313.1:0-2657 GCA_964370595.1 uncultured Lachnospiraceae bacterium | reverse complement strand
AAGGAAGGTCAAAGAAGGGGTTGATGAAAGAATTGTTTATGATTCTTAAGGAAGTCTTTTGAAAATGCCTAAAAAAGAAATAGAGATTTTAAAGGAAAATGGAATTAAATGCGAAGAATTTACTCCACTTACATTTTCTTTAAGATTATCAGATTATCTAATGCTTAATCATCGCTCACATCGAAAATTAGTTATAGTTGATGGATATAAAGGCTTTATTGGTGGGTTGAATTTAGCAGATGAATACATTAATCATATAGAGCGTTTTGGCGTTTGGAAAGACACAGGGTTTATGGTTGAGGGGCACTGCGTTTACCCTATGACGGCATCATTTTTATCTATGTGGGATTTTGTAACTAATAGTACAACTGATATAGAAAAATATAAATCTAGAAAATCAAGAAAAGAAGGAACAGAAACTATTCAAACTTATTTTGATTCTCCACTTGACTGGGAAACAGTATCAAAAAATGTTTATATGAATATTATTCAGCAGGCTGAAAAATACGTTTATATAACAACTCCATATCTAATACTAGGTGAAGAAATGATAACATGCCTTCAGCTTGCGGCTAAAAGTGGGATAGAAATAAAGATAATTACACCTGGAATACCTGATAAATGGTATGCATTTTCGTTAACGCAAAGCTACTATAAGCCTTTAATTGAAGCGGGGGTTGAAATTTATGAATATACACCAGGGTTTATTCATTCAAAAATGGCAGTTTCAGATGATAAAATAGCTCTTATTGGAACTGCAAACCTAGATTATAGAAGCTTATATCTTCACTTTGAAAATGGAACAGTTTTTTATAATGGTGAAATCCCGCTTGAAGTTAAAAAAGATTTTTTAAACACACTTTCTGATTCAAACAAAATCACTATGCAGGATATAAAAAATGCACCGTTATATAAAAAAATATATCAAGCGATTATGAAAATTTTTTCGCCGCTTATGTGATGAAATATTCAAAATAAGGATATTTAGCTTATAGATAAATAATGCTAAATATCCTTATTTTTATCTAGTGTCAAAGATAATTATTTAACGATATAAATTGTTTGCATTTCATATGAATTGGTGGTATACTTCTTGTTAGATATTCTGTTCACAGCTTGTGAACACAAAGGAAGAGAGGTATAGATTTTGTTTAAGATTTTAGAAAAAAAACAGCTTAATGATACAACATATTCATTAAAAATAAACGCACCAGTCCTTGCACAAAATATACAGCCTGGACAATTTGTTATTGTTATGGGAGATGAAAATTCAGAAAGAGTTCCACTAACAATTTCATCATATAATAAAGAAGATGGCAATGTAACTATTGTGTTTCAAGCAATAGGTGCTGCCACTATGAAATTAAGTAAAAAAAATACTGGCGATAATATTGCACATCTAGCAGGGCCACTTGGAAGCGCAACTCATTTAGACGGATATAAAAATGTTTGCGTTATTGGTGGTGGTGTTGGCTGTGCAATTGCTATGCCACAAGCAAAATGGCTTAAAGACAATGGTGCAAATGTTGATGTTATAGCTGGATTTAGAAATAAAGATATAGTTATATTAGAAGATGAAATGAAAGAATCAGCAACTAATTTAACTATCTGCACTGATGATGGAAGCTATGGAATTAAAGGATTTGTAACTAATGCATTAGAAGAAAATATTGTGAATGGTAAAAAATATGATTTAGTTATTGCAATTGGCCCAGTAATGATGATGAAAGCAGTTTGCAGTGTAAGTGAAAAATATAATATAAAAACAATCGTTAGCTTAAATCCTATTATGATTGATGGGACAGGTATGTGTGGTGGTTGCCGTGTAACTGTTGATAACGAGATTAAATTTGCCTGCGTAGATGGTCCGGATTTTGATGGACATAAGGTTAATTTTGAAGAGTTAATGATTAGAAATTCAACTTATAAAGAGCAAGAACAAGAGCATATCTGCAAAATGAATGGATAGCATAAGTTTGTGAATTTTGCTGTGAAGTAGTATCCTTTTCAAATATTTATTAATAGCAAAAAACACAAACCATCAAGAAAGGAATTATTATAACTATGTACAATAAACAAGAAAATAAAACTCCTATGCCAACTCAAGAGGCAGATATTAGAAATAAAAACTTTGAAGAAGTAAGCCTTGGTTACACTTTAGATATGGCTGTGAATGAAGCGAATAGATGCATTGATTGCAAAACAAAACCTTGTGTTTCAGGTTGCCCTATAAATATTGATATTCCAAATTTTATTAATCATATCAAAAATAGTGATATACAATCAGCTTTTAACTCTATAAAAACACAAAATGCACTTCCAGCAGTTTGTGGAAGAGTTTGCCCACAGGAAAATCAATGTGAGAAAAATTGCGTTAGAGGTATTAAAGGGGAAAGCGTTGCAATTGGACGTCTTGAAATGTTTTGTGCTGATTGGGCAAGAGATCAAAACATTAAATCAAGTGATATAAAAGAAAAGCAAAATAAAAAAGTTGCGGTTATCGGAGCAGGTCCTGCTGGGCTTTCTTGTGCTGGAATTTTAGCGAAAAATGGAGTTGAGGTTGAAATATTTGAATCACTTCATAAAGCTGGTGGTGTTTTAATGTATGGCATACCAGAATTTAGATTACCAAAATCAATAGTAAATTATGAAATTGA
>CAYJKD010000312.1:0-2705 GCA_964370595.1 uncultured Lachnospiraceae bacterium | reverse complement strand
GAAAACCAGTATTTTCAAATCCGAATGAGGAACCCTATAATCCATTTGAAGGTTCCGATGGACTTTGGGCATTTGATGAAAATAGCTCAGAAATCGCAGCTCCCTATTTCTATCTAGAAGTGTCGGACGGCTATGTGGTTACGTATGATGCTGAGGGGACTATTATTGATGAAATTTGGCTTTATTATGATGAATCTGGAGGATTACACACAGGGAATTTCATCTATTGTGGTGAATACTTAGCTGGATTTGGAATGTATGATGATGTAGCGTATTTTGAACTTTGGGATTCACTAAGATATAAAGAGGGGTATGATTGGGAATATTATTCTATCGATGCCTTACCATTATTATCAAAGAAAACGCCACACTAGATACCATCTAATATGACGTTACGTTTATTTATTTTATTGTATAGAACACTTGTGCCCAGTAATCATATCCATTGACTGTTACTTTAGAAACACCAACATGAGTGAATCTTCCATTGATGATATTATCTGCATGAGCAGCACTTGCCATCAACCCTTGCATTGCTGCTTGTGCATCTAACATGCCAAATGCTACGTTCTCGCCACAATAAGAGTAAGAAATTCCAACTTGGTTTAACACGGTTTTGTAATCACTACCATCTACGCGATTATGAGAAAATACTAGAGCGATTTCTTGTGCACGTATCTCCGCTGCTACATTGCCTCTTGCATCTGTTGCAAGTGCTGAAAGCCCAGCTTCTGCTCTTTCTTGATTGATGATTGCTACCATGGTTTGCTCTTCTGTATCAAGGTTCATATTAGAATCTGCAATCACTTCAACTGGTTGTGATACTGTATTTGCATGTGCTGTATTTCCCATTCCCATCATTGCTACTACTACCATTGATAATCCTAATATAAACTTTTTCATTTTGATTTCTCCTCTATTCGATCTAACATAATTTTTTTTATTTGCTTTATATTAGTAGTATTCGTAGGGGAATTTAAAAAAGTGGGGTTCTAGGAAATTTTTTTTAATTTTATTTAAAAATAAAAAAGAACACTCCCTAAACTCAATCATTTAGGAAAGCGCTCTTACCATTACCTATTATTTATTTAATTTCTGAGTAGTAGACCATATACTATTCACAAGTTACCTTTGCGTAATTATGAATGATGTTATATTTATTCCCCCACTGAGTAAGTGCATTCAGTAACGGTAACACTTCCCTTCCTATTTCTGTTAAGGAATATTCTACTCGTAAAATTTTCTCTTTAAACTCTTCTCGTAATATAATACCATTTTGCTCAAGTTCTCTAAGTTCGCGTGATAAAACTCGTTCACTTATATTCGGAATAAGGCGTTTCAACTCGCCATATCTGATTATCTCGTTATTACCGATATGATAGATTATTATTGGCTTCCATTTGCCACCTATTATATCTAGGGTTAATTCCATATTGCAATTAAATACGCGCAGTGTATCCATTCTGTTTCTACTCCTATCTAATAATATTGGCATGATCGAAATCTTCCTCTTATAGCTGTGCGTTATCATTATAAAATTGTATTTTACAAAAACATTTTCAAAATTACTTTGGATTGCATCTTTGTTCTGAGTTTTACCTCTATCAAAGTACCTAACTATGCTCCCTACACTATGGTACTTTGGTATTAAGTGTAGACTTCTTTCAAGGGAATGTCAAGGTGCAAAAACTGTGGTTATTATGACTTATGCAAACAGAATCTGTGGAAGAAATTAATTCCTTACTCCCCAGATAATATAATCGACTTTTTTAACATCGGTAAGCCAATTATAGTTTGGCATAAGATTGTTAAAATGCTGTATACATTGTATTCCATCAGGCGATATTAAAAATTCTTCATACCAATGGATTATGAAATCATATAATTCAACACGATTAATTAACTGCTGCTCTTTTGTTTTTCCTGAAAGCTCAAGGCCAATATGATTTAATATATAAACATCCCAGATTGGCATTTTAGGATTAATTGTTGATAACATTTTGCTGCTAAACGAGTGCTCGATTTGACCAGTGTGTTCAAATAAGTAATACAAAATTTCACTGAATGTGATATCTATATTACCTTTGCTTTTTTCAAAAAAATCATAATAAATTTTACGCCATTCACTATTTCTTCTCACTCTATAAAATCGATTAAATACTCTTTGATAATCTAAATCCATTACCAAATTTCTTTTATTATAAGTTTTAACGATTTCTTCGTAATCTTTAATATTCAAAGCTTTGGCAACTAAATCTTCGGTAAGATTAGCTAAATCAATTGACATCCCGTTTTCTCCTAATAATATAAAAATCCTCTAGCCTATTTACTGGTCTGAGTGCTTCGTTAGTATCATCTGAAAAATGATACCTTGTTATCATTTTATGATAGAGTATCCTAGTGTTCTAACATAGATCCTACCCTAAACTCCATGTAACTACCTCATATTATCCCATAAAAACCACATCATTATGATACTCTATGAATTTCTGGCTTGGCTTAAACTTATCTGGTAATGTTATTTCTTTCTTATCATAAAAACCAATCCACCTACTTGTTTCTTCGTCCATTACTGCCTCTTTGAGCTTAGATGCTACAAGAATATTATAATCTTTCGTAATCGTAATCAATCCTCTATCAAAAGCTTTATCATGTAATGCATTTAAACACAATCCGTTTTGCGGGTTTGTTCTTTCTGTATTTTA
>CAYJKD010000311.1:0-2710 GCA_964370595.1 uncultured Lachnospiraceae bacterium | reverse complement strand
CTTATCAATAATTGAATTTTTTGCTAGGTTATTCATACCTGCTTGTTCCATCTTGATTACTTGATAGCTGTTTGATTCCTTTTTCATTGTTGCTGGAAGGATTTGAACTTGGTTTTGAGAATCTAATGCTGGAAATGCAATTACATATGCTAATCCATGTTTTACCATCTCAGGTCTTCCTGCTTCAAAATCTGTGTCTTTAATCGCATCGAATAATGCCTCCAATGTGTAATTGTTGTTAAACTGAACCTTTTTTAATTTGAATCCTAATGCCATAATAAATTCCTCACTTTCTATTTTTCTTATAATGTTTTTCATTTCTACACTCATATTAGCATAATATTATCTATTAAAAAACTATCTTATACCGAAACTCCGTTTTTTTAGCTAAAACTCTATTTCTTGAGAATTTTATATCTTTAAACTTAGGAACAAATGTGGAATTGCTAACATACTCTGGTCGTTTGGAACCTTTAGAGTGGACAAAACAATATGTATTTCAACAATCTTTAGAAGACAAAAAAGCAGAAACGTATTCTGCTTTTCATTTGAATCTCATATATTATTTAAATAAGAAATCTATGGAAAATATTAAATAGATAGCCTACAATTATGATACCTCCTGCACAGATTGCAATAAATGCACCTAATAATTTAGGTTTTACCGCTTTTCTAAGCATAATCATCGATGGTAAACTCAATGTAGTAACTGCCATCATAAAAGATAAGATTGTTCCTAGTTGTGCACCTTTTGAAAGTAACGCTTCTGCCACTGGAATTGTTCCAAATATATCTGCATACATTGGAACTCCTACCAATGTAGCCAAGATAACACCAAATGGATTATCGCTTCCAAGCACTTGTTCAATGATATCTTGAGGAATCCAGTTATGGATAACCGCACCAATTCCTACTCCTACGATAATATAAGGAAATACCTTTTTAAATGTCGAAATTACTTGTTCTTTTGCAAAATCAATTCGATCCTTTGTTGTTAAATCTGGGGATTCGATATCTACACTACCTGCATTGAGAACAAAATCTTCCACATATTTACTCATACCCATCTTATCTAATAAAGTTCCACCAACTACTGCGATTACGAGACCTACAATTACATATACCACAGCAACTTTAGCTCCAAAAATACTCATAAGCAAAACAAGGCTTCCTAAATCTACCATGGGAGATGAAATCAAAAAGCTAAATGTTACACCAATAGGTAATCCTGCACTTGTAAATCCCATAAACAATGGAATTGAAGAACAGGAACAAAACGGTGTAACGGTTCCAAGAAGTGCTGATACTATGTTTGCCCAAACACCTTTAAATCTAGTCAATATCTTTCTACTTCGCTCTGGAGGGAAGAAACTTTGGATATAAGAAATCATAAAAATCAAAGAACATAATAATATTGTGATTTTAATCACGTCATAAATAAAAAATTGAACACTTCCACCGATCTGCGTTGATGTGTCAAGACCCATTTGATTTAACAGATTTCCTACACCATCATTTAACCACTTCATTCCTAATATTTGATCTTGAATAAAATCCCAGACCATTGTTACTCCATTCATTCCAGTCCTACCTTTCTTCTAAACGTAATCATCATACGTTGATTAAATCAATTTTTTTTGATGTTTAACCTTTTTTGAAAGCCATCATTAGACGGCTTTTTCTTCACAACTGCATTCTGCTTGCACTGGATTCACACTTGTAATATTTTTAAACGTTTCTATTGCAAATGCACTACCCGTTTCACTGATTTGATAATGGGTCCACTTTCCCACATACCAACTCTCTACAATTCCACTATCACATAAAATTTTCATATGATAGGAAAGCTTTGATTGTGCAATTCCTAATTCATCTGATATATTACATGCACACTTTTCTCCGCTTTGAAGTAATTGGACAATTGCAACTCTATTCTCATCACACAATGCCTTAAACATCTTAGCTATCACAACTTTATCTGTGGTCAATGATATCATCCCCTTTTCAAATCAATTTTTTTTGTTCTAACAACATTATACGCATAATAGATTGCAATGTCAATACGTTTTCATTTATTTTCATGAAAATTGGTAATAGTTCAGCCATGCCCTTCATAAATGAGCAAAACGATCAAAATTGACTTTGGGTCAATAAATAGGACTTTGAGTTATTTTTCCTAGTTATTTATCATTGCCTATGTTACTTTAGTGCTAACAAAAAATTTCATTGAAAAAACAGAAGGAGGCAATTATGGGACTATTAAATTACTACAAAAAAGCTACAACTGCTTGGACTGATGTCTATACAACACAACAATTAATCAATATTGAAGATTACACAGAAGTAAATAAGAATTTTCTTGAAATACAAGCCCCTTTTGAATTAGGTTTTATTCCGATTGAGCGACATAGTCGCTTTATCAAACACTTTCCAACCGTACAACAAGAATATCGCAATAAGCTTAAAGAACTTTACCAACAACTCAACAATGGAAAATCTCCAAGCTCTGATGAATTAGACCTATTAACATTTTCTGATTTGCATGAATCTGCAATTCAAAAAAAGTTATTCTGGTTTTCTCCGAAATATATGAGAGAATATGATTCCTCTATCATATCTCCAAAAGAACTAGATTATCTATATCATACACAGAAAAACAACTATACCGAAGAGTCCTTTACACAGATTAAGGAAGCAAGTACAGCTGCTT
>CAYJKD010000310.1:0-2716 GCA_964370595.1 uncultured Lachnospiraceae bacterium | reverse complement strand
TCAAATTCTTTAGTATTAAAAAATTCTCCGATAGTTATGTCAAGTCCATCACATAGCTGTCAAATTAGATAAATCTGAATAAATGAAAGAAACAAATCTTATGATTTAAAGGAAGTTGCACGATAGTTATTGGTTGTGTGAAAGCGTACCAACACGATGGTTACGGTATCTAAAAAACGACTTCATAGTATCTTTGAGATAATAAAATATAAAATTGTATTAGCCTAACAATTAAACAGCAACAGTAATGAGAGCGGTTGCTTACATCACTGTTGCTGTATTAGATTAAGTAAAAAAGTCTGTATCAAAATTGAACTAAGGTTATAAATTTGTATCAGAGACTCTAATAGCTACAGTTCTGATAAAGCTCCACTTTTTGTTGTGTAATCAATATAGTGTCGTACATCATGTGCATTATTAACTGTAAAACTCTTTGTTCCATTAGCTGAAACAGTATACTCATGTTCATATTGACCATATGAAATGGTAACATATAATGTTTCATTGCCATCATTTTCAATCCATACTCTATATGCATTGTAGCCATTTGGTTGATCCCAACGATTACCACCTTCATCAAGTGTATCATTCAAGATAACATAATTTGCTCTAGGTTGAATACCACCAGGAGTTTCATCTGCACCTTCAAGTGAAATTCCGATTTCATCAGGTGTAGTCGTATCAACAGGTGTTGCTGCAAAAGATGGAATTGAAAATGTCATTATAATAGCCATCATCATTAAAATAGAAAAAAGTTTCTTCATATAATTGATCTCCTTAAATATTGAATATAGAATTTTGAGTTGATACAGGTAACTTAATCTGTAATTAAATCATACTTTAAGATGCACTGAAAATTTTCAACTAAGGACAAAACATTTTGCAAAAAAATTTCGTCCTTGTTTTATACCATTCCGTCCTTTTTACGTTCTTTTAAAAAAGCATAGCTGTACTATGAATATAGTTAGTGGATTATATAAATAAGAAAAAAACCAACCGAAACATTAAAGTAACTATTGGTTTTTACTCATTTTTAGTTTTCAAAGAAATTTTTTCTTGTTCTCAGAGATTGTTTAGTCGCATTTACAATATCCGAGATAACACGTATTTCAAATTCTGTACAGTCCACTAACTTTTCTGTAATTTGATTTAGAAAAGTTTCTTTAGCACCTGCCATGCTATCACAAAAAATATCATTAGGTGTACATTCAAGTGCGGCTGCAATGTTTAAGAAAGCCTCTATGCTCGCTTTGACTGAACCTGTTTCTATATGACTAATATGTGTTATAGAATAGTCTGCTAGTTCTGCCAATTTTTCTTGTGAGATTTTCTTTGATTTTCGTATTTTGCGAATGCGCTCACCGATTGCTAGGTAATTAACTTCCATAATTGTGCTCCTTTACTCCATATATGTATTGTAAAGGCAAACTGCTTATGATATATTAAACTATAATAGCAAATTGCTCTTATAGTTTAATTCTATAAAACAATATTTAAACTATTTGCAAAATATGGTATAATATATCTATTATTTATATTATTTGGTAAGAGGTAAGATATTATGCTTAAAATTGCATATTGTGATGATATGGAAAAAGACAGAGAAAAAATAATGATTTCTCTCGGTCAAATTGAAGATAAGTGGGGCGAGGAGTTTGAGTTGTATTCATTCACCAGTGGTGAATGTTTATGCGATGCTATAGTCAAAAATCATTTTGATATAATTATTTTAGATATACTTATGAATGGAATTGATGGAATAGAAACAGCTACTAGGATAAGAACAATGGGCGAAGAAAATTTGATAATATTTATTTCAAGTTACGATGAGCGAATAAAAGAGCTATTTGATTTTAGAACAATTGCTTTCATTGACAAACCCTTTGAAACATCTAAACTTGAAGAAGCCTTTTCTAAAGCCTATTCAATACTCAAAAAAGATAATGAGAATTTCTTTACCTTCAATAGTAGAGGATCTACAGCTCATATCCCTATAAAAGATATTGTCTATTTTGAAAGTAAAAGAAATGAAATTATAATAACCACTACAAAAGGACAAGAGAGCTATTATGGTACACTTCTATCAGTTTGGCAAAATGTGCAGAACTTAAATCAATTCATAATGCCACATAGATCGTTTGTTTTTAACTTACACCATGTGTCTATCAAGTCTGATAGAGTTATCATCAAAAAAACTGGCGAAACATTTAATATTGGTGAAAAGTATCGTGAGGATACAAGGAACAGGCATATTGATTTTGTAGAAAAGAGGTGGAGATAACAGATGCCGGTATATTTACAGCTTATTTTTTACATTGGAAAAAATGTTTTAATGCTTTATATTGTAAATACAGTTTTAAATATTTATTTTGAACCGAAGAAACAAACAAAGCATAGATTATTTACATATAGCATTTATATGATTTTAGGTGTGGTTTCTCATTTTTTAATATCCACAGCTTGGATAAATGTGCTCATTACTACTACTTTGGTATATATGTTGTCTACTAATTTTAAATGTAGTGTTAAAAACAGTATAATTGTAGCTTGTTGTTGGCAAACATTTACCATGATAACAGAAATAGTTGTAAGTATTATTTATGTCAGCACATTGAAACAAGGACTAGAAGTTATCTTTGTTGATAATATTACAAACCTTGTAGTGACGATTATTCATACACTCATCTTATTGATTACTATAAAATCGGCAGAATTA
>CAYJKD010000309.1:0-2720 GCA_964370595.1 uncultured Lachnospiraceae bacterium | reverse complement strand
ATGTTTTTTCATTTTCCCATCTTATAATAACGGAAAACTCCATGCTGGAAGTATTACCTACTCTTCCTATCCCTTCCACTACTGTAGTTGAATCAACACAAACGGATTTCGCTATAGAAGAGGAAGATAACCCATCTGATACCATAGAGGAAGAGTTAACACATATTCCTGCTACAATCGGTTTGGTAACCTATTATAACCAAGGAGATTCTAGGTGGAAGGATGAGCTATATGGACCATCTGACCTCTTCGGTTCCCATGGTTGTGCACCTACTGCTCTTGCCATGATTATTAGTAGTTTCACAAACCATTCTGTAACCCCACTAGATGTGGGCAACTGGGCGGCAGATCATGGCTATTGTATCACTGGAGAAGGCTCTCGCCATGAAATCATCCCTGATGGATTAGCTCACTATGGGCTTATTGCCAAATCTTTGCCACACCCAACTACAGAAGAGTTAGTTTCCGCAATACAAAGCGGTAATATTATTATTGCATTAGTTAACAAAGGATATTTTACAAATAGCGGACACTTCTTATTGTTTACCCAAGTAACATGGGATGGAAAAATACGAATTGCAGACCCTGGTAGTAAGGAAAACTCTTTGCAAGAATGGGATCCTGCTTTTCTCCTAAGCCAAGTAAGGAAAACCGCCCAAGGTGGCGGACCACTTTGGATCGTTTCTATGACCAATGAACCATAAAAGAATCCCTAAAGCATCATATCTAGATGCTTCGGGATTCTTTTCTTTATCTGTATTCCTTATTATAATAAGAATCTTCTCCAGCCATTTTCTGGCTAATTCGTTTGTCTATTTCAATAATTCTAGATTTAAGCTGTGCAGAATATAGGAATAATTCTCGAAGCTTATGTTCTTCAAATCCTTCTGTTTCTATTTCTTTTTCAGCATCTTTTAAGAGTATTCCTATACGGTTTCTCATTTCTATTGAAACAGCTTCTTGAATTACAATCACATTTCGATTACATCTTCGTATTTGTTCTAATTCATCTTGACGCATCTGAATCATCAATTGAGCAGATACGGTATCATTACGGCCTAACACATCAGACATCTCTGTTGTCAAACGAAGTAATTCACTCATATGATTGTATTTTTTCTGATATAGCTTAATTACTTCTAGTAAAATCTCTTGCTTACTGTTCATATAATTTCCTCTATATTCCCGTTTGCTTTGAGGCTTGTTCAAATGTATTTCGCAGTTCTCTTACTAATGGTTGTAATTCAGAAATAACTTCTGCTTTTCTCCCTGATTCGATACGAGAAAGCTCATATAGAAAAAAATCATACATTCTCTTTAACTCTTTGCTTATCGGATAATTATAATCCAATGTATCGATTAAATATGTCACTATTTCTTTACACCGTATTATCGATTGAGAAAACACCCCATAATCCTTTTGTTGCAATGATAGTTCTGCACGAAGTAATCGTTTCAATAATTCATCATACACAAGGAGTAATAATTCTCCTTGTGACATAGTTTGAACCGATTGTTGCTGATATGCTTCATACCCTTTTGTATACATAGCATGTCTCCTTTATATTAGATAATTTACATGGAAGAAAAATAACTGCTTTGGCTATTCATTTCAGCAACTAATTGTTCCAATTGTGAAAATTGAGCTGTATATCGCTCTACTTCTGCTTCTAATTTATCAATATATTCGTCAATCGTATCTTGAATATCATCAATATCTGATTTTAAGGAATTGTTAATCAATGAAGTAGCAACATGGCTTGAACCAGCTTTTTCAATTAAAAGTCCTTTCTCAGCACCTATTGTATCCACATATCGTTCCATAATTTTATCTAGGTTTGTTGCAAATCCAGCTTTTCCAGATGCTTCATCTCCTACAAACAATTCTTTCACTTTATCTGAATCTTCGCTTAATGCTTGTTTAAACTTCTCTTCATCAAAAGTGATTTTACCATTACTTGTATAAGAAGTTCCAAGGGATAATCCCATATCTTCTAACGTTCCAATATCAGTTACACTACTAAATACAAGTCGAAGTTCATTGCTTAAATTACGTAAGTCAGAATCATTATATAACATACCTTCTTTTGCTTTTTCTTCATATTTTTCGATTTCATCTGCTGTTAATTCGCTTTTCTGTTCTTCTGAAAGTGGTGGATAATCAGAATCTGGTTTTGTATTTACTTGCTCATTGATTTCATCAACTATTTTATTATAATCTTCTACCATTTGTTTTACGGTATCTACAACATCTTCTGTATCTACAGAAGATGTCACTGTAATCGAACCCTCTGCTGCAGTAAATGTTTTGTTTAACTCAATATTCATTCCATCCATGGTAAATTCATTGGATCCACGACTGATTTTCATCGCTTCTCCACCTTCATAACGAACCGTCATTATGGCATCCTGCCCTACTACCTCATTTAGTGTTCCAAATAAAGCATCTCCAAGACTTCCTTCAACCGCTACAGCACCACCTGCACCTTCTACGGTTGATACAAGGGAAAAACGGTCAGTACTTTCAATATAGCTAACCTTCACTCCAGCTTCACTTTTGTTAATCGCTTCAATAATGTCATTTACAGAACTGTCCTCTGTAATTCCAGTAATTGCTACCCCATTAACAACAAGGTCACTATAATCCACCGTTTTTCCTGCTAAATCAATTCCTGATTCTGCTAAATTTTCATTCAAATTAAGTCGATTTCCTTTATTGG
>CAYJKD010000308.1:383-2736 GCA_964370595.1 uncultured Lachnospiraceae bacterium | reverse complement strand
TTTCAAGTAGATAGATAGATTTATTTTCAAATTCAATTTTTTCAACATCTTTCTTTAACATAGAAACATTTTCTGCTTTTGATTTGATTCCTTCTACATCAATTTCGAATCCATAATGTCCAGAATTTCCAAGAATTACCCCATTTTTTAAATGCTTGATATGTTCTTTTGTTAAGATGTTAAAATGTCCTGTAACCGTAATAACAACATCAGCTTGAGGTAATAACTCTTCTAAAGAACCTACAGTATGCCCTTCAACTTTTGCTTTTAATAAATATAATGGGTCTACATCATATACAAAGGTATTGGCGCCAAATCCTTTGAATTTTGTAGCAACACCACTACCACAGTATCCATAACCAATGACTAAAACATTTTTTCCACCTACCAAAAGACTGGTTGCTCGTATAAATCCATCAACAACCGATTGGCCAACACCTGTATAGTTTTCTAATAATTGCTTTAGTGGAGAATCATCAATAACAACAATAGGATAGCTAGTTTTAATATTTTTTTCTTCAATCAGTAACTTTCCACTACGTGTTTCTTCATTTGCTCCTATAGGCATCCAGTCAAGATTTAATTCTTGATGTCCAATTACAAGACTTGCACCATTATCTAAAAATAAGTCAATTTTATGATCCATCACTTTTCTAACATAATCTTTGTGATCCTCATAAGTATCAGTTGATTTACCGTATACAGTAATGTTGTCTAAGCTAGCAAGATAAGCAGCAGTATCATCCTTTGTTGTTCCTAAACATCCAACTAGAAAAACATGTTTTGCACCTGCAGCTAAAATTCCTTCAATCCAGTAACCAGTTTTAGGTTCAATGTGCATACAAATTGCAATTGTTTTTCCTTTGAATGTCTGATTTTCTAAAATGTTTTTGTTGATTTCGCTAATAATAGGCATACGCTCACGAAACCACTTCATGCGTAAACTACCTTCTTTTGCTAGGTTATGATTCATAATATCTGACAACATAATTTCTACCTCCTAAAATATTTACTTTTCTCATTGAGTTAAGTATAATTATAGCTAGAAACGACATCTTTTAAAGGACATATGTCAGCTTTAGGAGGAAAATATGCGAAATATATCTCAAGAAAAATGTTTAGAAGAATATTTAGTTAACTATAATTTTAGAAGTATCTTTACAGAAAAGGCAAAGGAAAGGATTTATATTAGAAGAATAAACAAAGGCGAATCTATTGTATCAGATGGTGATAATATAGAGGCGATGTCGATTGTTATTGAGGGGAAACTAAAAGTAATACCGTCTTCATTAGAAGGAAAAAGTACAGTGATTGATTATCTATCTGAAGGGGATGTATCAGGTGATATTGAATATTTTTGTAAAAGGAAAAGTATACATACTGTAGTGGCTATGGGTAAGGTACTTTTATTAGAAATTCCTTTTCACATTATTGATAAAGAGTTAAAAAATCATGCACCATTTCTATTGTATATGTGTGATAAATTATCTGAAAAGATGTGCAATTCATCGATTACTCGTTCTAAGCAATTATTGATGCCTACAAAAGTTCAAATATGCAAGCGAATTGTAGAACTCGTAGAGAAGTATAAGAATAACACGATCCCTATTAATCATACGGAAGTGGCTCAACTAATAGGTAACTCTGATAGACATGTGCGTCGAGTAATGGCAGAATTAATGAAGGAAGGGGTAATTGAAAAACAGCGTAGAGGATATATAACAATTCTTGATGTAACTGAGTTGAAAAACATTATAAATTCAGTGTAACATAGTGAAGGAGGCAGAAGAAAACAAAATTCTTTTGCTTTTTTGTTGTGCCAAAATATTTTTTTGATACAAGAAAAATTTTCTACAAGTTTTTGTTAAATATAGGTAAAAAATTGTTTAAATTTATTTAAAATGAATAAAAACGGACATATATCCTATTTCATTTCTTGTGGCTTATGGCATAATAATAACAAATAAGTCAGGAGGTATTAGATGAAACTTAAAATGCTTGGTGTTGGGAATGGCTTTTCTCGAGGGGTATATGATAATAATGCCTTGATTTACACGGATAATAGTGGATACGCAATGATTGATTGTGGAATTACAGCATGGACAAGTCTAGATGAACTAAATATTTCTAAGGAAAAAATTAGATCTATCTTTACTACACATATCCATTTTGATCATACAGGCGGAATAGAAGCAGCTGCACTATATGGAAAATTTATTAAGAATAAAAAAATGAAACTTATTGTACCTCATCCTATAAAAGATAGAATATGGCATTGTTATTTAAAAGGAGCAATTGAGGATGAAAATCAATCATTGTTACATTTAGAAGATTTTTTTGAAGTTGTTGCTCC
>CAYJKD010000308.1:0-373 GCA_964370595.1 uncultured Lachnospiraceae bacterium | reverse complement strand
AAGGGGAAAAATTTGAGCTTGTTAGTGGGATATACGCTAGATGGATAAGTGTCAAACATCTTGAAGGGAAATTCAGTTGTGGACTTGTTATTAATAATAAGTATTTTTATACATCAGATATGATATCTGACGCTCCTTTACTAGTTGAAATGGTTCAAAATGGAATTGAAGTTATTTTCCATGATGCTCATTTAAAAAAAGTTATCAATCATGCGCATTATGATGAAATCTTGACCTACCCACCTAATATAAAGGATAAGTTATATCTAATGCATCATGGATTGTTGAGTGAGAAAGATGCACCATCAGATGGTATTAAGTTTTTATATCAACATAGAGAATATGAATTTTAGGAGGATGGTATTATATGACA
>CAYJKD010000307.1:0-2736 GCA_964370595.1 uncultured Lachnospiraceae bacterium | reverse complement strand
TTGTCCCCGTGTGCTTTGCGAGCCTTATACATTTGATATATAAATTCTGCCATTTTTTCCCCTATCTTTACTAAATAATTTTTATTTATATTCAAGTCAATATTATAGCATAGAATATGCTAATTATAAACGGATATTCGAAAAAAGAATAATTGCTTATTTATTTCTACACTAAATTCAAAATCAAGGGCGTAATTCGTATTGCTTTCGACTTATCAACAGCTCCTCAAACGCTTCTCTTTCCATAGGGTATTCGAAGTAAAATCCCTGCGCATACTCGCAATTTATATCTCTAAGCCAAACTGCTTGTGCAAATGTTTCCACACCCTCAGCAACCACTTGCATGCCCAATCGCTTTGCAAGATCTATCACATCGGTAACAATCATGATACTCTTTGAACCTTGATCTTTAATATCAAAAAAGGCTTTGTCTAATTTTAGAATATTTGCATCGGTACTGCTCAAGCGATTTAGAGAAGACACGCCTGCACCAAAGTCATCTAAGGATATCAAAAATCCTAACTGTTTTAATTGTTTTATCTTTGCTACAAACTTACTCTCATCTCCAATAATTGCACTTTCTGTTACCTCTAACTCAATTTCATCTTTATGAATTCCATAGTATTCCGTAATATCTGCAATCCGACTTACTACCTTTTCATCTAATATGGTATGAGTAGAAAGGTTAACTGAAATGCGAGGGATATCCATCTTTTTAAAGTTTGTTCGAATAAACTTACAAACTTCTTCTAACACATACATATCAAGAGAAAAGATAAACCCATTTTCTTCAAACACAGGAATAAAAGTTTCTGGATAAATCGGATCCCCAAACCTAGGAAGCCAGCGAGCAAGAGCTTCTGCACCCTCAACCTTTAGTGTTTTTAAATCAATCTTTGGTTGATACACCACAACAAATTCTTTATCTTTTAATGCTTGTTCCATGCGAAATGTTACATTTACCTTATCCTCATAAAGTTTTTTCATCTTATTATCAAATGTGATAAACGTAGTTGTATGCTTGTTTTTTCCTTGTACTCTTGCATTATCTGCCTTCCCAATGATAGCTGTTGATTTCTCTTCACAATCATCTATAAGTACACTGCCAAACGACATTGCAACATTATATTTATTACCTACTACTTCGCGGATACTTGGCAGAATATCACTACTATAAATTCCTCTTATAGTTCCTCCATCGTCTACTCTACGGAGAATTAAAAATTGATCTGACGTCCTCCTTGTGATATAAACATCTTTATTTTCAAACACTTTTTTTAAAGCATTACTAATAGACAGAATCACATCGGTACCACGCTCATTGCTATAATGTGTGTTGATGGTTTTAAACATATCTAAATCAAAGGATATCATTTCAAATTCTTTTGGCTTTGCATTTTCTATTACTTCATCTACAGTTTTTCGAAACTTATGCATAGCAGGAAATCCTGTTAATGCATCTGTATTATATGCATTTTCTTCTACTTTATATCGTTTTACTTGCTGCTGATAAGCAAAGCCTAAAATACCTACTAAAATCACAGTTCCTAATATAGTAAAATAATACCAGTTATCTTGTATAAACTCTATAAATGTAGTTTCAGGAAGAAATTTATTAGCATTATTACTTAAGATAGAGCCATACTCTGATTCATCTATTTTATCAATCATAATATTAAAGATTGGCAAATAATCTTCTGATATATTCTTTGATATCATAAACTGCATTGGCACGGATAAGTCTGTAGAAACCGCTACCCAATCGCCATCGCCTAAATATAACTCTGCATAGGTAGATGCACTTTGAGATGCCATAATGATGTCCAAAGTTCCTGAATCAAACCCGTCCAGCAAATCTTCCCAATTAGCTTCAAACACCAATTCATTGTTAGGAAACGCCTTTTGAAACAAATTATAATCTACTGCATGATATGGTAATATTCCTATCCGTGTAGATTTCTCAATTATTTCTTTCGAACCACTTGCATCTTGATATGTACTCAAACGCACATGTGCATTCATAGGAAGGGAATAATAAATTTCTGTGTAATCATAATACTTCTTAACTTCTCCCTCGATATCATAAATGGTAAGCAATACATCATATCCCTTATATTCACTAGGATCATCCATCAAATCATATGGATGATAATTCACTTCAAAACTAAATTTGTCTGCAAGCATATTTAGTATGTCTACCATAGCACCTGCTGCATTTCCTTGTTCATCCGTATAAGAAATCGGTGGATAGTCTTCAACATATCCTATTTCAAGTGGTCGCTCTTTAAGCTTTTCTACTTCTTTTGGCGATAATGATCGGTGATTAAATGCAACATTATTCCCAATATACTTTTCTTCTAACTCCATGAAGAAATTTCCCTCTGTAGATACAATAATATCGTAAAACACTCTGTCAATCCTATTCAAAAGTGCTTGATTCTCATAGGTAGATATTAAGTATAGGTTGTATACCCCTAGGTTTAATATATTGTGTTTTTGACTGGTGTCTACGTCTTCCGAATAGGCAATGTAAAGCTCTGTCTCCATATTCATATATTCACCAAAATCTCCGTATACAAGCTCAACTGAAATCCCGTGATAATTACAAAAATTAATTAGCTTTTCATTCCCTATATTCCCTTCATAGGTAGCAACTGTCTTTCCGTTAATATATTGAGGGTCATTATATAATGCTGTAGAATCATTTGTCACAAGAGAGACATACGTTTTACTAAA
>CAYJKD010000306.1:2380-2744 GCA_964370595.1 uncultured Lachnospiraceae bacterium | reverse complement strand
CCAAAGGGATGTCAATTCGCACCAAGATGTGAGCATTTTTGTGAGAAATGTGATGAGAAATTACCAGAAGAAATTATGCTAGGGGGAACCCATATGGTTCGCTGTATATTAAATGAAGATAAGCAAGTAGGGGAGGAGAAATAATGAATACGAATAAGAAACCTTTACTTAAAATTAATGATTTGAAAATGTTTTTCTCTATAAAACAAGGGATTTTAAATAAGAGTGTAAAGTACGTCCAAGCAGTGAATGATATTAACTTAACGATCTATAAAGGAGAAACTCTTGGACTAGTAGGGGAATCTGGGTGTGGTAAAACCACATTAGGAAAAACAATTGTAGGATTGTATAAACCTACACAAGG
>CAYJKD010000306.1:0-2370 GCA_964370595.1 uncultured Lachnospiraceae bacterium | reverse complement strand
TTGGTAATAAAGAACTGGATTTAGCAAAACTATCAAAAGAAGATCAAGATAGTGCAAGAAGAAAAATACAAATTGTATTCCAAGATCCCCATTCATCTTTGAACCCGTCTTTTACAGTATATCAATCGTTGTCAGATCCACTGAAAAAATTTGGGATAAAGACAAAAGAAGAACGTAGAAAAGTAATTGGAGATTTATTAGAAGCGGTAAACATGAGAAGAGAGTATATGGATCGTTATCCCCATGAATTTTCAGGTGGACAACGTCAGAGAATTGGAATTGCTCGTGCTTTGTGTATTAATCCAGAACTTGTTATTTGTGACGAAGCGGTATCGGCATTGGATGTATCAATTCAGGCACAAGTATTAAACTTATTACAAAAGTTAAAAGACGAAAGAAACTTGACTTACATATTTATCACTCATGACTTAAGCGTAGTGGAATATATTAGTGATAGAATTGCAGTAATGTATCTTGGGAAAATATTAGAACTATCTGACTCAGAACAGTTGTATAAATATCCTATCCACCCGTATACCAAGGCATTGCTTTCAGCGATTCCAGTGGTAGATGTAAAACGTGATAGAAAAAGGATCTTATTAGAAGGAGATGTGCCATCTCCTGTTAGTCCTCCAGCGGGATGCCATTTTCATGGTAGATGTAAGCAATGTGAAGCTATATGTACCAAAGAGGTACCACCTGTTCATATATTTGAAATTGATGGGTTAGAACATCAAGTGGCATGTCACTTTGCGCAAAGAAACTATGAAGAATTAATGAAAGAAAAAGAAGGATAGAATATGAAGCAGACGGAAGTGCTAGTGATTGGATCAGGATTAGCAGGTGTTTCAGCTGCGATTGAAGCATCAAAGAATGGTGCGCAGGTAATGCTTGTATCAGCTCTTTCTCTTTTCTCAGGTTCCAGTTTCTTTCCAGGAACATGGGGATTCGGATTGATTGCACCAAAAGATGAATCAGATTATGAGAATTTGGTAGAAGCTATCATGGAAATAGGAGAAAATAAGGCAGACTATAACATGGTAGAACTTTTTGTTTCTAAGATACCAAAGGCAATTAAAAGACTTGAAAGTTATGGGATTTCCCTATTGCGACCTGAAAATGATGCAGAAAAAACCTTTATCCCATGCTTTGATTATAAGACTAGAGAATGGTATGGAATTATTCAGAAAGATGCAAAAGAGGCTTTTACAAGGCAACTACAAGGAGTCGAAGTGTGCGAATATACTACAATCTTGTCTTTAGACTGTAAAGAGGGAAGGGTTGTAGGAGCTGTAGGTGTGTGTAATGGAGAAAAGATTAATATTCATGCAAAAGCAGTAATAATGGCATCAGGTGGTATGGGTGGTTTGTTTAAACATTCTCTAAATACCAAAGATGTATGTGGTATGGGACAATATTTAGCGCTAGAACAAGGTTTAGATTTAGTGAATATGGAATATTTTCAAATGATGCTAGGTTTTTTAAAACCCTGCTATGGCACTATATTTAATGAAAAAGTATATAGATACAGTGAATTCTATCATCCGATAACAGGCAAAGAACTATTTTATGATCTTCCTAATCGAAAAGAGATTATGGAACAACGATCTATGCATGGACCATTTACATCAAGACTTGATTCCGCAGAAGTAGATTTGCGTATATATGAAACGTATCTGCAATATGGACAAGGGGTAAAACTACGTTATGTTGACACCATCAAAGAAGAGCAACCCGAGTTTATTCGTACGTATTTTCAATGGCTAAGAAAAGAAAAGGGGATTACGGAAGACGATGAAGTACTTGTGGCACCTTTTTACCACGCTGCCAATGGTGGAATAAAAATCAACCAGCGTTGTGAGACGAAAATAAAAGGTTTGTATGCATGTGGAGAAGTTACAGGAGGGATGCATGGAGCGGATAGAATCGGTGGGTTATCTACTGCCAATGGCTTGGTATTCGGCTCTATTGCAGGAGAAGAAGCTGCTAGATATGTAGAGCATCACAACTGGGAAGAGATGCAAGATACTACACTTGTTGTAATAAAGGATGCAATGAAGCATCTAGAACGAATCAGAGATATCAATTATCAGACATTAATGATTATGAAGGATGACAAAGTAATACAAAAATCATTGGAAGAACTAGAATTAATACAAGAAAGCTTAGAAATTAAAGAGGCAAAGGAGTTTTCAAGTGATGTTGTTATTACATATCAATTACTAGCATCTATGAAAGTATCAAAGTATATTATGAAACAAGTATTAAAACACAAGGACAATTGTGGTTCTCTATATAAAGGAGGTAGGTAATAGCTATGGTCCGACTTGGCATAATCGGTATTGGAGCAATTGCGAAAGACTATATTAG
>CAYJKD010000305.1:0-2767 GCA_964370595.1 uncultured Lachnospiraceae bacterium | reverse complement strand
TGATATTGAAGTGGATCCAGAGAAATATACAGTAAAAGTCGATGGAATCTTGGTTACATGTGAGCCATTCCATGAACTGGCATTGGCAAGAAGATATTTTATGTTTTAAGGGAAGGAAGTAAGATGAGATGGTTGTAGAAAGAGTATTAGGAAATATTGAGGGAATCCGTATAGAAAAAGAAGTAATTCCTGTTTTCTTTGAGTGGTTTGAATTAGAGAAAAAACGAATCGCAAAAACTGCAAAGGACGGAACGCAGTTAGGAATTTGCATCTCAGAATTATTAAATAATGGTGATATTCTAATGGAGCTAGAAGATAAAATAGAAGTAACATCTATGATAGAGATGGGAAGGCTTTGCTTTGAACTTGGAAATCGTCATCTGTCATTAAAGATTGAGGAAACCTATGTTGCAGTTCCATATGATCATCCAACGTTTGAGTATCTTTGTAAACTAGGATTTCAAGCAACCAAAGTAGTTGAACGATTCACATCGTTTACAGAATGCAAAGCACATGGTTCTTCTAATCATACTCATGCTCATAGTCATGCTCATGGTCACAACCACGAGCATACCCACTAGGGATGAATCGGATGCTGATGCTGAATATGTTTCAGATCTGTGATAGCATGTTTCCCATTGGTGCATTTACTCTGTCTGGAGGATTGGAGACTTTTGTACAAACAGAGCGGTTGATAAGTGCAGAGCATTTGAAGCAATATGTGAATAATGTTATCTCATTTATGCCATTTAATGAATTGGGTTTTCTATTTTTAGTCAATAAGGAAGGATTGACTAGAGATAGGATCATAGAGCTAGATCAGTTATATTCAGCCATACGAACACCTAGGGAAATTCGGGAGGGAAGTGAGCGACTTTGTAAACGGTTTCTAAAAGCATGGGGAAAGGTGGAGACACTCCCTTCTTTAAAAATCTATGAACAATTAATCCGAGATAAGGAATGTGATGGTCATTATACCATAGCAGTAGGATTGTTTATAGTAGACAAGGGGATACCAGTTAGGGATGGAGCTAGTATCTACGCATATAGTGTAGTGTCAGCGATTATAACCAATGCAGTGAAGATGGTGCCACTGAGTCAACTAGATGGTCAAGCAATATTAAATCAATCAATCCAGAAAATTGATGAAGTGGTAGCGAAAGCAGAAGGTATCACAGAAAAAGAATTAGGGGTAGGTGGTACTGGTTTTGAAATATACTCGTATAATCATGAAACTCTATATTCTAGATTGTATATGAGTTAAGGTAGGAGAAGGAAGGAAAAAACCAATGGGATTTGTAAAAATAGGAGTAGGTGGACCAGTTGGTTCGGGAAAGACAGCATTGATTGAGCGTTTGACGAGAGAGATGTCAAAATCATATAGTATCTGTGTAATTACCAATGATATCTATACACGAGAAGATGCAGAGTTTTTGATTAAGAATTCTGCCCTAGATAAAGAGAGAATCATGGGTGTAGAGACAGGCGGATGCCCCCATACGGCCATTCGAGAAGATTGTTCCATGAATCTAGAAGCAGTAGATGAGATGGCAGAACGATTTCCAGATGTAGAAATCATGTTTATTGAAAGTGGTGGGGATAACCTATCTGCAACCTTTAGTCCAGATTTAGCAGATGCGACTATTTATGTAATTGATGTAGCACAAGGAGAAAAGATACCTAGAAAAGGAGGTCCAGGAGTAATTCGTTCGGACTTACTCATTATTAATAAGACTGATTTGGCACCTTTAGTTGGAGCGAACCTAGACATAATGGCATCAGATTCAGAGCGAATGAGGCAAGGGAGAAAGTATTTGTTTACCAACTTGATGTCGTTAGATGGACTTGATGATGTAATTGGGTGGATAAAAAAAGACGTGTTGTTTGAGGAAATCAATGGATAGTAAAATCTATATTAAAACCAAGTATACAGGAAAAAAGACCGTATATGATGATGTATTCTTTACACCTCCATATAAGATTATTGCTCCCTTATATCATGAAGATGAAGCTGAAATCATGATTCTATCTTCTAGTGCAGGATTACTAGGTGGTGATCAGGTAGATATGAAACTGGATTGTTTGGAAGGATCGAATGTACGTATTACCTCTCAAAGTTATGAAAAAATATTTGATACGGATGGAAAAAAAGCGAAGAAAAAGGTAGAGATTAATGTTTATCCAGAAGCAGTGGTAAAGTATATGCCTCATCCTACGATTCCTTTTGCAAATAGCGACTATGAGAATGAAGTAATTGTAAATCTTAGTGAAGATACCATTTTTTGCTATAGTGATATCATTAACTGCGGACGAGTGTATATGGGAGAGCGGTTTCTGATGAAGCGATATGAGAATTATTTTAGAGTGAATGTAGGCGGAATCCCTGTTCTGATTGATCATGTGGTAGTCGATCCAAAACAGTGGGAGTATTCTACCATAGGACTTTGGCATGAATATACACATAATGGGCTCTTATATCTGTATGCACAGGGAAAGGAGCAGTTATTGATTGAGCATGCACGTGAGATGGGGCTATTGATGTTGCCAGATTTTGAAGTGGGAGCCAGTCTAAGTAAAAAGGGTGTATGTATACGAGTATTAGGAGATAGTGGGGAACGGATATCAGAATATTTTCAGGAGCTGGTTAGACAGTTGTAGTAATTATTGAAGGATTTTTGAATTTGAGATATGGTAGATGTGAAAAATTGCATCTGCCATATCTTTTTTATGGGAGTTGACACAACATTGACACATTTATTACCTTTGT
>CAYJKD010000304.1:0-2780 GCA_964370595.1 uncultured Lachnospiraceae bacterium | reverse complement strand
TGTAAAAAGAGCCCTTATTTAGCCGATTTGCTAAATAGGGCTTTTTAAGTGCCATTTTTTATTAGGATTGCAAAAATCATTAGCCCATAATTGGAAACCTAATCGTAGAATTATTGAAAATTAGGACTATTTTTCGGAGTTTTTATTAATGTATAAAAAATAATTGAGTTCAGCACCTACAAAAATGATGCAAATACAAAAATAGATCCAAAGCATTGATAAAATAATAACAGTTAAACTCCCATACATATAAGAAAAGTCACTAAAATTAGTTACATAATAGGAAAATCCATGTGAGAAAATCAACCAGCCTAATGTGGAAAAAATAGCACCAGGTATTTGGTGCCATGGGTTTTGCTTTTCGGTAGGAACAATTGTATAAAGACCAATAAATACAATTAGAAATAATATGATAGCAAAAAGGTTGCGAAAATCAATAATGTTATTAAGGGAGTCGTATAGTATAGGAAATACATTAAGTAAAAGAATTCGCAAGTTTTCACCAAATACTAATAAAATCAGTGAAACAATAAAGGCTAAAATAAATAGGAAAGTATATCCTGCACAAATAATTCGAGTAAGTACGAAGTTTCTTCGCTTTGTAGTATTATGAATGCGGTCAAGTCCCCGAGCAATACTCATGATTCCACGTGCTGAAGACCATAATGCAAAAATTCCAGATAAGGATAGAAGTGAAATAGTAGAACTTGAATATACTTCATCTATGATGGATAAGATAAGGGTATCTAGCATAGTTGGAGAAAAATCAACTAAAAGAGCCATCACATCAGATTTATTTATAGCTGGAATGAATTGGAGTAAGGAAAGTAGTAGCATCAAAAACGGAAAAAAAGAAAGTACGATAAAAAAAGAGGCTTGTGCTGCATATACGGGAATTTCGTCACTTGTGTATTTTTTTAAAAGTTTTCTGTATAGCAAATAGATATTCATCATTTGTATTCTCATTTCTTCTTTTTCGAATATGGTAACATGAGGTGAACAAAATATCAAGAATCAACTTTAAACTTTATACAAAAAATGATATGATATCTACGTTGTTTACAAGGAGGGGTTATGAAGTTATTAAAATCATATTTAACAAAGTATAAAGTAGAAAGTATCTTGGGGCCTTTATTTAAAATGCTAGAGGCAGGATTCGAGTTGTTTGTTCCATTAGTAATTGCACAGATGATCGATATAGGAATTGAGATGAGAGATAGCTCTTATGTAATACAAAGAGGAGGGATTTTACTTTTGCTTGCAGTGATTGGAATTATATGTTCCCTTACTGCACAGCATTTTGCTGCAAAAGCTTCTGTTGGTGTATGTACAGCACTGAGAAATGATTTATTTTCTCATCTGAATAAATTTTCGTTTACGCAACAAGATGCTATGGGAAGTGCAACATTAATTACTCGGATGACAGGAGATATTAACCAGATTCAAGCGGGTCTAAATTTAGCCCTTCGTTTATTACTTCGTTCACCATTTATTGTATTTGGATCAATGATAATGGCTTTGACAGTAGATGTTACAGTGGCAATGGTATTCTTACTAGCAATACCTATACTGAGTGTTGTTATTTTTGGAATTATGTGGATAACAATGCCACTTTATAAAAAAGTTCAGAAGCAATTAGATCGAGTTACTTTGGTTACGAAGGAAAATCTTTCTGGAACGAGGGTAATAAGAGCGTTTAATCGCCAAGAACGTGAAAACATGCGATTTCAGACGGAGAATGATCAATTAGTAGCATTCCAAATATTTGTAGGAAAAATATCTGCATTGACGAATCCATTTACATATCTGATAATAAATATTGCAATTATTGCAGTGATTTGGTCTAGTGGAAAACAAGTAAATATTGGAACACTTACACAAGGTGAAACGGTTGCACTGGTTAGTTATATGTCTCAAATTTTAGCAGAGCTGATAAAATTAGCAAATTTGATTGTATCAATTTCCAAGGCAATGGCTTGTGCACAACGAGTAAATGATGTATTCGAAATGAATATAGAGGATTCCACCCTTTGCAGTGATGAAAATACAACTAAGCAGGGAGTTGGTGCAAAAATAGTATTCTCAAATGTAACATTTACATACGATGGAGCCAATGAACCGTCTCTAGATGCCATATCCTTTCAAGCAAACCTAGGGGAAACAATAGGAATTATTGGTGGAACTGGTTCTGGAAAAACAACATTAATTCAATTAATACTCGATTTCTATCGGCCACAACTTGGTAATGTTATGGTAGATGGAATCAATATAAAAGATTATTCAAAGAGTAAATTAAGAGAAAAAATTGGCTATGTTCCTCAGAAAGTAGCATTATTAAAAGGCACATTGCGAGAAAATATGCAACTTGGTAAAGAAAATGCAACGGATGATGAAATTATCCATGCTTTGAAATTAGCTCAAGCATATGATTTTGTAGAAAAAAAAGGATATGGTTTGGAGCTTTTTATAGAACAGGATGGGAAAAATCTGTCAGGTGGACAAAAGCAGAGACTGTCTATTGCAAGAGCGTTAGTAAAAAATCCTGAGGTGCTAATCTTAGATGATAGTGCATCTGCTTTAGACTATGTTACAGAATCAAAATTGAGAATGGCATTGGAAGAAATTAGAAACAAAAAGACAATATTTGTAATATCACAAAGAATCGCTTCTATAAAAGATGCTACAAAGATAATCGTTTTAGAGGAAGGAATGATGGTAGGTTTTGGAACACACCAAGATCTTGTGAATTCTTGTGAGGTATATCGAGAGCTATTAAATTC
>CAYJKD010000303.1:2388-2798 GCA_964370595.1 uncultured Lachnospiraceae bacterium | reverse complement strand
TAAGGAGTATTCTGTATATGAAAGGAAATTTACAATGTTGGATTTTATCGAAATAAAGAAACCTAAAATTGATATCGAGCTATATGGAGCGGATACAAGAATAACTCCTATAGATAAGGTATCCATAATGGATGCAAA
The DNA here is from genome assembly GCA_964370595.1 of uncultured Lachnospiraceae bacterium. Taxonomy (GTDB): domain Bacteria; phylum Bacillota; class Clostridia; order Lachnospirales; family Lachnospiraceae; genus Brotaphodocola. The sequence continues at coordinate 2,660 of CAYJKD010000303.1, read as the reverse complement.
TGAGTTTGAGCATTTCACATTGGAATGGCTGTATGGTTGTAAGAAAGATATGTATACCTCTATACAAAAAATAGGTGGAGCAGGAGACAAAGGTAGAGATATTATCGGATATTACACTAACGGGGATGTGGATTATTATCAGTGTAAGCACTACATCTCACCACTTACGCCTACACAATATTATACCGAGTTAGGAAAACTGTGTTATTACACATATACCAAAGAAATTCCTATACCTAAAGCGTATTACATAGTTGCTTCAAACGATATTG
>CAYJKD010000303.1:0-2378 GCA_964370595.1 uncultured Lachnospiraceae bacterium | reverse complement strand
ATAACCCAGCTGAATTATTAACAAACCTTATCGATAATTGGGATGGATATTGCAAAACTGATATAACAAAAACTATTGAGATAGTATTAGATACGTCATTACTAGCCTATATACAAACATTTGATTTTACAATTGTAAAATCATATCCGATGGCTAAAGTTATTGATGAGTATTTAGATACAATCTATGGAAATATTAGGTTTGGAGGACGTAGAATTAGCCAACCTATTCCACTAACACCCAATACAAACATAGAGCAACATGAAATGTTATACATTTCTGAACTCTTAAAAGCATATTCGGATGAATCTGGTATACAATTCACTTGTTTGGAAGATGTTATGTCGGATAACTTCTATTATAATCATTTAACTAGACAAAGAAAAGATTATTATTTAATTGAAACTATTCGTAGATTTGTGCGTGACACATTCACGGATTCACAACAATTTGATTTATTAAAAGATGAACTATATGACGGAATAATTGATACTCACGAACAAAAGTATCAAAGTAGATATAAACGCATGGTTGCTACTTTGCAACAAGCTACAGTGACCAATACATCAAAAAGCCTGTTAGATAGTAAACTGCATCTTATTGGAAATCCACACAGGAAAGGTACTTGTCACATGTTAGTGAATGATAAAAAATTGAATTGGGGTGATGATTAATGAAAGATATATTTAATACTACTTTTGAAATATCTTTGAGGATTCTAATGGTACTTAAATCAAGCCCAATTTATATGTCACTTGATCGAATAGTTGCTTTTGATTTTATTACGACATATAGTTATGACTTTGGTATAGGTGGCAAAAATTTACACGGAAATAATAATTATAATTTTAGTGAATATGCGATAAAGCGTAAAATAGTGAGTGAAGCTATTAAGAAAACCGTTCTGACAGGTTATGTTACCCCTAAGTATGGTAGAGGTGGATTTACGTATACTATTTCAAAGGATGGTGCTCTTTTTTGCGAATCATTAAATAACGCCTATATCAAACAATATGAATATATTGTAAAACAGGTGGATTTAAAATTTTCCGACTATTCCGACAGAAACTTGGTGCACCTGATTAACTCACATGCAATTTCTAAATTAGGAGGAACAAATTAATGAGTTTTTATATCAAAACAATTACTGTCTCTGGTAATGGAAAAACGGAATCAAAAGTAGAATTTTCAAATGGTGTTAACATTGTATATGGACCTTCTAATACTGGAAAATCTTGTATTGTTAAGTGCATTGATTATATGTTCGGTTCTGATAAAGAGCCAATAGATAGTTCAACTGGATATAACAATATTCAGCTGAAGGTATGCACTTCTTCAGGAGAGCTAATATTGGATAGAACTGTTGGAGAAAAAAAGATTAAAGTATCTGGCACTCACGAGAGTATTCGTCCGGGAATATATTCAACAACACCCAATCAGAAAAAGCATACGCAAACTATCAACTGGGTATGGTTAACTTTACTCGGTATTAACGATTTACATCTTGTTATTAAAAATCAAGATTTTAAAAAGCAAATATTGTCTTGGCGTACTTTTTCACATTTATTTTTTATTACAGAAACAAAAATCATCTCAGAAAAATCTCCACTGTTATCATCACGAGATAACGGAGCAACTGCTGAACTATCTTCTTTGTTATTCTTACTAACAGGTAATGATTTTTCTGAATCAGAAACAAAGGAAAGTCCTGAAATAAAAACTGCAAAACGCAATGCAGTAAAAGCATATATTTCAACCGAAATTTCTAACTTAGCTCAAAGAAATCATGAGCTAAACAACTTTTTGCTGGAGACTTCTAGCGTGAATATATTTGAGGAAACCGAGAAGCTTATTAGTACAATTTCAGACTTAGATCAAGAAATCACAAGAGCACTTATTGAGAATCAAGGAATCTTAAAACAAATTAGCGATAAGAATGAACTGCTTACCGAGTGTACTATGTTGCTTAGTAGATATTCAGAACTCGATACTCAGTACACTGCTGACTTATTGCGTCTAAATCTTATTGTAGATGGTGAAGCCAATATGCATGGTACAAATATATCACAATGTCCTTTTTGCGATGGTACGGTAGCAATTACAAGCAACGAAAGTTATATCGATGCGGCTAAAGCTGAGTATGCAAACATTAAATTGCAATCTCAAGATTTATCTAATGCATCCAATGAACTGCAAAATGAAAAATTATCTTTAGAAAAAGATTTGCTGGCATTAATGTCTATAAAACAAAAAACAGAAGAGTTGATAGAGCTAAATCTTAAACCACAATTAACTACATTAAAAGAAAAGCTATCACTATATACGACTGCTGTTGAAGTATCAAAAGAAATAGATTTGCTGAAATCTATTTCTAGACA
>CAYJKD010000302.1:0-2799 GCA_964370595.1 uncultured Lachnospiraceae bacterium | reverse complement strand
GAGGAATTAGTTATTATTCATGATGAAACAATTGATCGAGTGTGTGATGGAAGTGAATATATGGCGAAATATGGTGTGAGAATTGCACACCCAGCATATCATTTATGTGATAAGAACGAGGTAAAATTATTTCATAGTAATGATCAAATAGTAAATGTATGGACGGTTGATAGTGGGAAAGAGATACGTAGATTTTGTGATATGGGAGTAGATGGAATTATAACGAATAGGCCTGATTTAGGTGTTGAGATAAAGCATGATTATAGATAATATGTAGAATTAACTTAATTTTTGTAATAATTTGTCGATATAAGATAGAAGTGACAATGGTATGGAGACTTCGGAGGATAAAAGTGTGAAAAAAGTGATTACATATGGTTCTTTTGATTTGTTCCATGAGGGGCATAGGCGGATTTTACAGCGAGCGAAGGCGTTAGGCGACTATTTGATTGTTGGTGTCACTACAGAGTACTTTGATGAAAGTCGTGGGAAACTAAATGTGGTAGACCCTTTGCTTACACGAATACAAAATGTAAAGGATAGTGGCTTTGTCGATGAGGTAATTATTGAAGATCACCAAGGACAAAAGTTAGAGGATATCATCAAATATGAGGTTGATATATTTACATTAGGATCAGACTGGGAAGGTCAATTTGATTTTTTAAAGGATTATTGTGATGTGATTTATCTAGAACGTACGAAAGAAGTTTCTAGTACAAAATTAAGAGGTGAGAAGTATCAGATTATTCGATTAGGTGTTGTTGGAACAGGCAGAATCGCCAGCCGAATTATTTCGGAAACAAAGTTTGTTAGTGGAATTGAAATTGAAATCATCTATAATCCCAATATAGAAAGTGCAAAAAGGTTTGCAAAAAAGCATATTTTAAATTATGCCAGTTCAGAAGAAGAATTCTACTCGTGTGTAGATGCTGTATATGTAGCATCTCCTCATGAAACTCACTTTAGTTATATTAAAAAATCTCTAGAACGTGGAAAACATGTTATTTGTGAAAAGCCTATGGTACTGAAAGGAGAGGAAGCAGTAGAACTTTACAACCTAGCAAGAGAAAAGAAACAGGTACTGCTTGAAGGAGTAAAAATTGCATATGCTCCAGGGTTTCAACAATTATTAGGGATTGTTCGAAGTGGAACAATTGGGAATATTCGTGATGTGGAAGCTGGTTTTACAAAACTTGTTGATCCAAGATTACGTGAAATGATAGATACAAAGTATGGTGGAAGTTTTACAGAGCTAGGGAGCTATGCATTACTTCCTATTTTGAGTCTATTTGGCTGTAAGTATGAAACGATACAGTTTGAAAGCTTTTTTGCTGAAAACGGTGTTGATATTTATACAAAAGCTTATTTTAAGTATAAGCATGGATTAGCTACGGCGAAAACTGGACTTGGAGTTAAGTCAGATGGACAACTGCTAATTTCAGGTACAAAGGGATATATTAGAGCGAAATCTCCATGGTGGTTGATGCAGGAGTTCGAGGTTTGCTATGAAGATACTACACAAAATCAAGTTTACCAAACAAAATTTTTAGGCAGTGGACTTCGATATGAAATTAGTGAATTTGTGTCTAGGATTAATGGATATGAAAGAAAAGGTAGTAAACTGTCAGAAGAAGAATCGATAATGCTTGCAAGGATAATGGAAATGTTTTTAGAACAGAGAGAGAAGAAGAATGGATAAAGCAGCTAAGAAACATATTCAAAAAAGATTTCGTGATGCCGCCCTTGTTGAAATGGCATATGAAGCAATGAGGGTATTGCCAATTAAAAAAAATAAGATTGTATTTACAACTTTTGAAGGGAATGGTGGTTATTGTTGTAATCCAAGATATATTGCGGAGGAACTGCTTCGACGAAATTTAGATTTAGAACTTGTATGGTTGGTAAATGATATGAGTAAGCAATTTCCTAAGGGAATTACAAAAGTTGAGAATACATTTAAGAATCGCTTGTATCACTTGTCTACAGCGAAGATATGGGTATCGAATGCAAGGATGAACTTTGGAACTAAAAAAAGAAAAGATCAGTTTTATTTTCAAACTTGGCATGGAGCAATTGAATTCAAAGCAGTTGGACGATTTAGAGGAAAACTATTCCCTAAAATAGCTGAAATTATTAGTAAAAATGATTCAATGATGATAGATTGTATACAATCGAATTCAGATTGGTGTACATCGATGTATCCTAACATGTTGCTATATACTAGGGATGTAATTAAATCAGGATCACCAAGGTGTGATTTATTTAAAATAAATCGAAGTGATATATATAAATTAGTGCGAGATAGGTTTGAAATAAAATACAACCAAAAAATAGTAATATTTGCACCAACTTTTCGTGGAGGGAGCCAGCAAGGCACTCGTGAAATTAAAAGTGAAGTAACAAGTTTGAGCTTTGAAAAACTGATAAATGCATTAGAATTGAAATTTGGAGGAGAGTGGTGTGTAATGCTTCGCGTGCATCCACAGCTTGCTGCCATGCAAAAAACAATGCCAACTAATAAGTCAAGAGTAAAATTGATAGATGTAAGTCAAGCAGATGATATGAATGAGTTAATTGCTGCTAGTGATGTTTTGATTACAGATTACTCTAGTTGTGCATTTGATGCAATAAATGTTCCAATTCCTGTTTTCTTATATGCAGATGATTTAAAGGCATATATTGAGGATAGAGGAGAACTAATGTGGGATATGTTTAACCTTCCATTTTCTTTTTCCCAGACAAATGAAGAGCTAGTTGATAATATTATTCGATTTGAACAAAGCAAGTATTTGCACGAAG
>CAYJKD010000301.1:0-2865 GCA_964370595.1 uncultured Lachnospiraceae bacterium | reverse complement strand
AAGCAATAACAGTACCCTCAATCGTAATGTGTTCTACAATGAGGTCTTTAATGTCGTCTTCATCATGCTGGTTTCTTTCTTTTAACTCTATACCATCTTTATACCATATAATAGGTTCAGCAACATTATTCTCAGTATCTACTTCGCCTGCTAACCAGTATTCTTTTACTTCCTCTCCAACTTTCATTCCCGTATCATTTAATAATTCAATCCCATTGGACGGAGAAGCTTCTTCAACTGCATTTGAAGGAGTTTCTACCTCAGTTGCATCAGATGGTGTTGATTCCCCTTGGGTATTAATATATCCCCCACTACTTGAATTGCCACTATCTGCTAGTACACTTCCGACTTGTACAACCAATGTTACAATCAGCAACAATGCAATCATTCGAAACTTCCAATTTCCACTTATTTTTTTTCCCATAATAGCACTTCCTTTATTTTTTTGTTTACATAAATTTATTTTTTATCGTACATTAATAATAGCATTCGTTATTTCATTTTGCAAGTAAATTGTGTTCTATCCCCTAATATATAACGTTATATTTTTTATTTTATTCGCTATTTTACGATATTTTAATGCATTTTTCTTATTTTCAACAAAATAAACACTATATATCTTACACAAATTTGATTTTACATTCAATTCAAACATTTCAAGTGTTATTTCTATACTCCAAATATCACACTTATACTTATGATTTCCTCTATTTCTCTACTCTAGTTCCGTTACACAACAAAAATTCCATTCAAAAAAGGAACTTTTATTGGCTTACTTGTCCCAAAAGCTCCTTTTATACTCGTTCATTATTTAATTTAAATTTCGAATTCGTGCAATCCCACTACTAATCATAAACCACAGCATAGGAGTTACAACTGGAAGATTCAAATTTACACTAGCCTGCATACTATAACAAAGAATCCCAATTAAACATCCCATTACATAAGGATCTTTTCCACCCTTTCGTACCATAGTTACGATTGCACCGATCAGAAAGGTTAAATAGCTCATCAAACCAAGAATTCCATTGGTTAATAAGAATTGCAGATATTCATTATGAGCATTGTCAAATACCTCTCCTGTTGCTGCAATCATTTCATCCATAATCTCTGAAGTCGTTAAAATTCCAAATGTATCTGGTCCAAATCCAATAAGTTTTTGATGAATCGGAAACTCCATAAACATTTCAACTGATTTTCTCCAAATATACCCTCGATTTGTTCCCCACTGATCATTAAATAATAAATAGTACCCTAATCCACCATAACGGCTTGCATTTCCAAATACATTTGCATCAATCCACATAAATATAATAATTGACACAGCAAGAATCAAAAGACCTTGCCATATACGAAGTGGCATTAAGGATTGTTTATCTAATTCCATCTGTTTCTTCTTATTTAAATAGAGAATACCTCCAACAAAAAGCCAGAGTATTACCATAACAATTGGCACTAATATCGTTCCACCTATAATGCCAAACAAGCTATCAATTCCAGCAACTTGATCTACATATACCGTATTGATTACATCGATAAGATAAATTACAGTTACAAAAGAAGCTAACATGATTAAATAGCGAAAGATACCACGCTTCGTCGAAAATAGTAATAACGGAGCAAATCCTAACAAAGCCCCAATTGCTAAATAAGCATTATCACTATTCCCCATAATAATACTAAAGAAACTGATTACCATGATACTGTAATACCAATACAATCGTTTTCCGTTTTTTTCAAACAGAAATAACCCAGAAGATACTCCCATAACAATCGCCACATAGGCAGTATAGGAGTTAATATTACCAAGTGTAGATACAAATAGCGTCGCTTGTGATGGATCGATTCTTGTTCTAAAACTTAGAATATCCATTTGGAAATAATCTGTAATTCCTAAAAGCATTAGTAAAACGCCACTAATGAGAAATGCTTGAATTACCTTTGATGAGAAATACCAAAAATAACGAATCACAAAATATCCTATCGTATAAATTGTGATTAAGAATAAACCTGAATAACGCCCTTCATTCCCCCAAAACGACTCATACTGATAGTCCGAAAAAATTGTTCCAACTAATGCAAAAAACCAAAAACCAATCAAAGCAATTTCACTGATTTTATTTTTTTTACGCTCTTCTACAGATAACATATAAGGAGCTAGTTTCAATTTTCCATCAAACGTTCTTTTATCCATAACATAGAGCGATAGGTAAACAACTCCTACCGCAGCAAATAAGATAAACATAAATACATAGTATGTCTGATATTTTGTTTCTAAAATATTGAAATAATAATCATCATATGTCAGTGGGAAATACAAAGCAAAAAACACCAAAATCCAAGTCATCATCCCTGATACTCTTTTTGTATATTCTGATTGAATTTTAGGAATATTCAAATTTTCATTCTTCATCAAAAAAACCTCCAGTAAACTTTTATTGTTGCAAATTCAATACGTATTCAAGTATACCATTGCAGTGGTTGTTTCGCAACGGATTTCACCTAAAAAATAACAATAAAAAAGAGAGCAAAGCTCTCTGAATTTAATCAGATTGCTTGCTCTCTAAATTTAAAGATTATTGTTTTACAATTGGATTATGTTGAATAGCTTCTTCCCAATCTTCGTCTACTGTTAATCCAGCAAGATCGTTGATGTCAGAATCATTAGCGTAAGCTTTTACTTCATACTCATCTACGAAGAAATACCAATCAGCGCCATCTTTAGCACCAGATTTATTCTTTGTAATTGTACCAGAAGTATTTACAAGACGAGCAGTATCGTCTAACTCATCTGTAAGAACGTTCACACGAACCTCTCTCTTAACATCGCCATCTTTCATTTCTGGATATTGCTTATAATTTTTT
>CAYJKD010000300.1:0-2874 GCA_964370595.1 uncultured Lachnospiraceae bacterium | reverse complement strand
GCAGGATTAACTTGGTTATCATTCCGAGTTACTCGAGCAAAAAATTAGGAGGTAACCGATGAAACGAAAAGTACAAAGTGTTTTACTCAATATTTTTTTAGCTATATTAGGAATTGCTACAGTTTATCCCTTTATTTGGATGGTCTTTTCTTCTTTTAAACCAAACAAGGAAATCTTAGCTTTTCAACAACAGTTACTTCCTCAAGCATTTGTAGCTGAAAATTATATTCGTATGAACGAAAGATTTCAATTTATGGCATTGTTTGGAAATAGTATTTTTATTACACTTACTGTTACGGTATTAGTGGTTTATACAAGTACTATTTGTGGTTTTGTATTGTGCAAATATCAATTTAAAGGTAGAAATCTATTATTTGCCTTTGTGTTGTCAACTATGATGATTCCATGGAGTGTAACGATTATACCTAAGTACACATTGATTCAAGCATTTGACTGGATGGATAGCTACAAGGCGTTGATTATTCCGGCTATGTTCAGTGGATTTGGTATATTTATGATGCGTCAGCAAATGGAGACGATTCCAGATGAAATTATTGAAGCGGCAAGAATTGATGGTGCAAATGAATTTTATATTTTTCATAAAATAATTTTTCCGATGTCAAGAAACGGCATATCTAGTATTGCTATATTTCAATTTCTTTGGACATGGGAAGATTTCTTATGGCCATATTTGGTAATCAATACGCAAGGGAAACAATTATTGGCAGTTGGACTTAAAATGTTTAATGGACAATATGCAACAGACTACGGCGCATTGTTTGCTGCAACAGCAGTATCTATACTTCCAGTATTATTGATTTACCTAATATTTCAAAAACAATTTATTGCAGGAATTGCTGCATCTGCAGTAAAAGGTTAGAATAGGAGCAATTAAATGAAATCGATTTATCAAGTGTCTACTACACCAGTAGCAAAACATGAAAATATGCTATTAGGAAAAAATTATCGTATAACCATATTAACAGAATCTTTAATCCGCTTTGAATATTCAGAAAAGGGTCAATTTGAAGATCGTCCAACCCAAATGGTATGGAATCGAGATTTTCCGATAGCACAATGGAAATTAAATCGTTTAGATGTGGGCGTTGAATTGTATACAGATGTATTAACTATTTATTACAATGAAAAAGAATTTTCTAAGCATGGACTTCGTATTGAGGTAAAAGGAAATCTTAGCGCATATCATAGTGCTTGGAATTATTCAGAAGAGATTAATACCTTAGGTGGAACAGCTAAAACTTTAGATTTTGCAGATGGAGCGATTCCTCTAGAAACAGGAATAATATCTAGAACTGGATTTTCTATGCTAGATGACAGTAAAACTTTGGTGCTTTTAGAAGACGGATGGGTAGAACCACGTAATAATTGTAATGAAGATTTTTATATTTTTGGGTATGGTCATGATTATAAAAAAGCATTAAAAGATTTTTATTTTTTATGTGGAAAAACACCATTGCTGCCACGCTTTGCATTAGGTAATTGGTGGAGTAGATATTACAAATACACCGAAAAATCTTATTTAGAACTTATGGATTGTTTTGATTCGGAAAAACTACCATTTTCAGTAGCAGTAATTGATATGGATTGGCATATAACAGAAGTGGATCCTAAATATGGAAGCGGATGGACAGGATACAGTTGGAATCGAGAATTTTTTCCAGATCCTAGACGCTTTTTGGGTACGTTAAAAGAACGCGGTCTAGTGACGACACTGAACGTTCATCCAGCAGATGGTATTCGTGGATTTGAAGATTGTTATGAAGAAATTGCTAATGCATTAGGTGTAAATACAGAATTGGATGCACCTATAGTGTTTGATGCATCAAATCCTGAGTTTTTCCACGCTTATTTTGAGCACGTACACCATCCATTAGAAAAAGATGGTGTGGATTTTTGGTGGGTGGACTGGCAACAAAAGGGCGGCAGTAAAGAAAAGGGATATGACCCTCTATGGATGCTAAATCATTATCATTTCTTAGATAATGGTAAATTAGATAAAAGACCAATGACATTTTCAAGATATGCTGGACCAGGAAGTCATCGTTACCCCGTAGGTTTTTCAGGTGATAGTATTACAACTTGGGAGTCTTTGGAGTTTCAACCTTATTTTACAGCTAATGCGAGTAATATTGGCTATGGGTGGTGGAGTCATGATATAGGTGGCCACATGAGAGGGTATAAAGACGATGAACTAACTACACGTTGGGTACAATTTGGAATTTTCTCACCAATTATGCGTTTGCATAGTTCTTCAAGTCCATTTAATGGAAAGGAGCCTTGGCGATTTAAAAAGGAAGCAGAATCAGCAATGGGTAAAGCGCTTCGGTTACGTCATGCTATGATTCCTTATCTTTATACGATGAATTATCGGAGTTATAATGATGATTTACCAATTTGTTTACCTATGTATTATGAACATCCAGAAGCTGAAATGGCATACCAGGTTCCAAATCAATATTATTTCGGAGATGCTATGATTGTTTCGCCGATTACATCTCCAAGAATCAAGAATTTAAATGTTGCAAAGAATACGGTATGGTTGCCAGACGGAATATATTATGATTTTTATTCTAATATGGTCTATCATGGAAATCGGAGTATAGAGGTATATCGCGAGCTAGAACGTGTTCCAGTATTTATAAAGGCTGGATCTATTTTGCCATTAACAGTTGATGTGATGGAATCAGTTATTAAAGATAATCCGAAATCTTTGGAAGTGCGGATTTATTGTGGAGCACAAGGAACTTTTTCTATGTATGAAGATGATAATCAAAGTTGTCAATATCAACAAGAAAAATTTGTATTGACTGAAATGAAGTATTGTGAATCTATGGGACAAAGAATCTTTTCAAT
>CAYJKD010000299.1:0-2891 GCA_964370595.1 uncultured Lachnospiraceae bacterium | reverse complement strand
GACTGGGGATTTCTAACATATTAATTAAATTTGCGTTTTCTAGCAGCTTCAGACTTTTTCTTACGTCTTACGCTTGGTTTTTCGTAATGTTCTCTCTTACGAATCTCTTGCTGAATACCCGCCTTTGCGCAGTTTCTTTTAAATCTGCGTAAAGCACTGTCTAAACTCTCGTTTTCTTTAACAATTACGTTTGACATAGATCACACCTAACCTCCCTCCAGTTGTGTACTTGTGCATAATACAACTGTTTGGGTATTTTATAGCACTGTTATGATTATAACACAATTTTTTTATTCGTCAATACCTTTTTTTATGTTCTCAAAGAAACTATGCTATTCATCCCTTTATTGCCCTAATTGTTTTTCTGCAACTTCATATGCTTTTTTTATCGCATCTTCGATTCCTGCTGGATTTTTTCCACCAGCTTGAGCCATATTTGGACGTCCACCGCCACCACCACCTACAAGTCCTGCAATCTCTTTAATTAGGTTTCCTGCATGAACACCTGCTGACATTGCTTCCTGTGTAGCTGCTGCAATCAGATTTACTTTTCCATCTTTTTCTGACAGAAGAACCACAACCCCTTCGCCAATCTTTTCTTTCAACTGATCGCTTAGGTTTCGTAACTCATTCATGTCAACATTTGGAATATTGGTCGCTAGTACATGATAATTACCTATCTTTTGTACTTGACTCATCACATCTCCCATTGAACTATTTGCTAACTGATTCTTCATCTTTTGGTTTTCTGATTGAAGAGATTTATTTTCTTCTAATAATTGTTCTAACTTACGATACAATTCGCTTGGAGTTGCTTTTGCAAGTTTTGCAACTTGAAGATAATCTTCTTCTAGTTTTTTATAATAGTTCATCAATTCTTGGCCTGTTAACGCTTCAATACGTCTAACGCCTGCTGCAATTCCTGATTCTGACATGATTTTAAATGCATGAATCGTGCCAGTATTTGAAACATGAGTACCACCACAAAGTTCCACGGAGAAGTCCCCCATTTTAACAACACGAACCGTCTCACCATATTTTTCACCAAAAAGTGCCATAGCCCCTTCTTGTTTCGCTTCATCAATTGTCATCTCCCTCGTATTAACTACGTGATTTTTTCCAATTTCGCTATTAACCATATTTTCTACATTGGCTATTTCTTCAGGAGATAAAGCTGAAAAATGAGTAAAGTCAAAGCGCAAACGATCTTTTGATACAAAGGAACCTGCTTGTTCTACATGTTCTCCTAGTACTTTTCTAAGTGCTTTTTGAAGTAAGTGGGTTGCACTATGATTCTTTTCTGTAGCAACTCGAATAGTTTCACTGACTTGCAAGGTAACTACTTCTCCTTTTTTCATCATTCCTTCTACCATAGTTCCCACATGACCAATTTTTCCACCTTGTAAATGAATTGTTTCACTTACCACAAATCGTCCATCTGTACCAATTATTTCTCCAACATCACCATTTTGGCCTCCCATTGTACCATAAAAAGGAGTCTCTCCAACTATAATTGTACCATTTTGACCATCTCCCAACACATCTGTGAGTTCTAGCTCTGTCGTTAGTACCAAAATTTTAGAGGAGTGGTTTAAACAATCATATCCAACAAATTTTGAAGTGATTTCAGCTGGAATCGATTGGTATACTGTAACATCTGCACCCATGTAATTCGTTGTTTTACGTGCGTTTCTAGCTTTTTCACGCTGCTCTTTCATACATACAGCAAAACCATCTTGATCCACTGACATAGAATGTTCTTCTAGTATTTCAATTGTTAAATCTAATGGAAATCCATAGGTATCATATAGCTTAAATGCATCTTCTCCAGAAAGAATCTCTACATTTGCTACATGCATCTTCTCTTCCATATCTTGTAGTATAGATAACCCTTGATCAATTGTTTTGTTAAACTTTTCTTCTTCTTCTTGAATTACCTTTAAAATCATTACTTGTTTTTCTTCTAGTTCTGGATATCCATCTTTTGAAAGTCTAATTACAGTTTCACTTAATTTGTTCATAAAGATTCCTTGAATACCAAGAAGACGTCCATGTCTTGCAGCTCTACGAAGCAAACGACGAAGAACATACCCTCTTCCTTCATTTGATGGCATAATTCCATCGGATATCATAAATGTACAAGATTTCACATGATCTGCAATAATACGAAGAGAGATGTCTGTTTTTCCATCTGTCATATATTGTACATTTGCTAAAGTACAAACTTGATCTAAAATCGCTTTATTGGTATCAATTGTAAATAATGAGTCTACATCTTGAACAATCGCAGCTAAACGCTCAAGTCCCATACCTGTATCAATATTTTTTTGTACTAACTCTGTATAATTACCATTTCCATCACTTTCAAATTGTGTAAATACGTTATTCCATACCTCAATATAACGGTCACACTCACAACCTACTGTACAATCTGGGTTTCCACATCCATACTTTTCGCCTCGATCATAATAAATTTCTGAACATGGACCGCAAGGACCTGCGCCATGCTCCCAAAAGTTATCTGCTTTTCCGAAACGAAAGATATTTTCTTTTGCAATACCCATTTTTTTATTCCAAATTTCAAATGCCTCGTCGTCTTGTTCATAAACAGAAGGATACAATCTTGTTGGGTCAAGACCTACTGTTTCTGTCAAAAACTCCCAAGACCAAAGAATTGCTTCTTCCTTAAAGTAGTCTCCAAAAGAAAAATTACCAAGCATCTCAAAGAAAGTTCCGTGGCGTGCAGTCTTTCCTATATTTTCAATATCTCCTGTACGGATACATTTTTGGCAAGTAGCCATTCTGTTTTTAGGCGGTATCTCTTGCCCTGTAAAATATGGCTTTAACGGTGCCATACCTGAATTAATTAATAAAAGACTGTTATCATTGTG
>CAYJKD010000298.1:0-2895 GCA_964370595.1 uncultured Lachnospiraceae bacterium | reverse complement strand
AAATTGCTAAGATTGATGCATTTGGTAAAGGAATGCGAGAAGCAAATCAGCAGATTGCTAATGCTTTTAGAACTTTTGCAGATAAGGAAACGGTTGATTATTCTGAAAAGGAGAAGAAATTCTATAAGACAGAAACTGTTAAGAAACCTTGGCTTGCAAAGAAAAAGCTACTTGAAGGTATGCAGTTAAGATTGGATGCAGCAATTGATAAGGTCGATAATTTGTCAAAAGATGTTGAAATCAGTAGAATGATGAAGATATATGACGAGGCAATGGAAAGATCGCATGAGAATCTTGCATTAGCAGTGGCAGAACCTGAACCACAGTACGGAGCAGATGCGTTTGATAAGTTTGCGAAGAGTGAAGGTGCAAAGGCAGAGCCAGAGCATACTAAGGTGGAAGCATCTAAGAAAGAAGCAAAAAGCAGATAAGTAAGCCATAATGGAGAGAGGTGTATCAGAAATGGTATGCCTCTTTTTATGTATAAAAACGGCTTAGAATATATTGAAATATGCTTTTCTTTTTTAGTTCGGTTTTCTCTGAAAAAGGAATCGTCTTTATCGTCAAAATGTGAAATTAATTCTTTTACATGGCGATAATCTGCGTCTATCTCTTCAGGGGTGTGAGTGTGATAATATGATGGAGGAGCAAATGAGAAGCAAATGAGAAGCATTGTTGTCTGCGAAAGTAATATTCGTTATCCATTTTTGCAAGCTTTATCTTATACAATATGTTTTCTATCAATTTCATTAATTTCAGTCCTCCCTATATTTGTTACTTATCAGTTTAGGAATATCTCGTAAATAGGAATATGGAACTCCTTATTTTTACTGGAACTTCATTTTAGCATTTGATACAATATCAATGGTGGCAACACACAGGAAGGAAGATGCCTGTGGAAAGAAGAATAAAAGTAAATTCAACCAGTGGATATAAGTATAAGAATGTTCCAACTCTACAACTCAAAGGTCAGTATCTTAAAAGCTTTGGGTTTCCCATTGACACTAAGGTGAATGTTATACTTAGTGACAGTCAGATTGTTATTACCCCTATTTTAGAAGAACAAATTGAAGAAGCGTAAATAATTAGTTTTGGTGTGTTGCCACTAATAATAACTACATCAGAAAGCTGATGTGTTAACTTATGTATAAATAGTAAGCTATGTTAAAATTGTATACCTTGACAAAATTATTGTCGAGGTATACAATTTTAACATGGAGGTGCGAACATGGAAGAGATAAAAAGATTACAAGATAACTTGCTATTGATTAGAAGAGCTGTCGGTTGGACTGCTGAAGAATTTGGAAATCAAATAGGAGTAACACGACAAACTATTAACAACATAGAGAGTGGTCGTAATAAACTGAATAAGACTCAATATATCGCAATGAGAAGTGTACTCGATGCAGAAATAGTTCGTTGCCCAGAGGAAACGGAAATGCTTAGATTATTATTGGATGTATTTGTAGATCATCCAGAAAAGTATACGGAATCTGATAAAGAAAAATTATTGGATAAAGCGAACTTAGTAACTCCTTCAATTCTTGCAGGGACAGCGTCTAGGGCAGCAGTATCAAAAGAATGGATGAAGGCTGCTGGCGCAATCGGATTAGTGGCAGGAGGTGCATTGGCAGCTATGCCATGGGGCATTGTTGGTGTTGGTGGTGCAGTAAGTGCTTGGTTAGCAAAATCAATTATGAGTTCGGATAAGAAGAAAAAATAGGAGGCTGAATCATGGACGAATATGTTAAAAAGAAAAAGAATATGGTATTTCCTAGCGTGGATTCATTACAACAAGTAGTAAATGTTGTAAATGAAGCAGCTTGTGCATTAGATGATAAAAAGAGAACGATTCGAGAAAGTGCTATTCCGGAGGTTTTGGCTGGTGCTCTTGGAGCGGGAATGGGTGGCGTAATCTCATTTGCAGCATTATATGGTTTGGGAACCGTTGGATTATCAGCTATTGGAATATCAACAGGACTTTCAACAGCAGGAGGGGCGGCTTCATTGATTGTTGGAGGTGCATTATCGCCAATGGTGGCAGGGATATTTGTTTTAGCATTACCTGTAGCAGGATTGGCAGCAGGTGGTGTGGGAATTGCTAGTCACTTGAAAAGAAAACAATTGAGACAAGAAAAAGAAAGACTGTATAAGGAAGCACTAAAGAAACATGAAGCAATTATAAAGGCATTAAAGGCAGAAGCAGATGCTGGCAAAGAGCGATTAGATTATCTACAAAGCCTAAATATTTTGTTGCAACAAGCAGTTAAGGATTTAAAAAAGGATTTAGGAGTAGCTTAAAGGAGAGTGCTTATGAGTATTCATTTTAAACTTAATCAAAGAATGTTGAGGGATATTACTGCTTCTCTCTCAAAACAGATAAATCAAAATGTGAGAATCCTTGCAAAGAATAAAACAAAAGTAATTGCTGGTGCAATTGGTGGCGGCATTTTAGCAGATGATTTACATACTAGATATAAGAGTAAACAATTGAAAAAAGAAGTAGATAAGAGGAATATACATACAACAAAGGTTTTGGTAAAACAAAATGCTGAAATTAAAAACTTAGAATCACAAGCTGAAAAAGTTCCAGAGTTGGAAAATGTAAATGAGCAACTAAGAAAAGCATTAGCTGAACAAGGAGGAACAAAACATGAGTAAATATAAATGTTCTGAAACTGAGCAGCAGATTAACAATGTACTAAAACATCAATTCGAGCAGTTGAAGGATATTGATTTTCATACAGACAAAGTGGATTCGGCGATATCCGAAAGTATAGAATTACTACAAGGCTTGGGATATGACTTACCTTCGCAGAAAGAGTGCATAACTCCTACAAAAAGGGAAATCCTGACAATTCAAAGTTGGGAAGCATTGTGTAAGGAAGCTGAAGC
>CAYJKD010000297.1:0-2948 GCA_964370595.1 uncultured Lachnospiraceae bacterium | reverse complement strand
ACATATTGTATATATACAAATATCATTTTTTACATTATCATGCCTTTTTTTACCAAATTTACGAAGAGTAATATCTTTATTATATTCATTTCAACTACAACAAAGCCCCTTACATACAGTAATACCCCCTGTTTGATAGCGAAATCTTCAAATTCCACTGACCTATAAAAGCCAGTGGAATTTTTCTATCAATATTGCTTTATTCCGTTCTGCAAGCTACTTTGCGTGTTCGTTCATCCAAACATTTAAATCTTCTTCAATTTTTCCATATCCAGAATCATCAAGTGCTTTTAAGTATTCTTCCCATTGTGTATCAATATCTGAAGTACCTGTTACAAATGCAGCGAACCACTCTGCTTGAGTGTCTTCAACATTCGTTATAAAATCAGAGTAGTTTTCAGATTGAAAGCCATACGTATACATTTCTGATACAATTTCAGTTGCATTTCTAACTTCCATCGCTTCTGAAAGCTCTTCTGCATAATCTACTGTTGGAGAAACCGATGCGGAACCAATAAAGTCTGCCATTTTGCTGATGATACAAATACCTTCTGTCCATGCATCAGGTGATGCTTGTGTATCTGCGTCAAACGCTTCTTGATTGATAACCATCTCATCTCCATTCATCGTATAGTGTACGCCTTCAATTCCATATTTCACAATATGGCGTCCTTCTTCCGATACCATCCAATCTAATATTTCAAGGATTTTTTCTGGATTTTTTGCTGAAGGAGAGATAAAGTTTACTCCCAACAAACTAGCAGTGCCGCCTCGAACAAATTGACCTGATGTTCCTTCTGGATAAGGAATTAAAACCAATTCCGCTTCTGCATTGTTGGATTTCAATCCATCAACGGTTTTTGCGTAATTCTGAGGCGTACAAGATGCATTTCCTGCAAACGCTCTTCCTGACATCAACTTCTCCATGGCATTCGCTTCTTTGTTAAGCACAAAGTCAGGATCTAGAAGTCCTTCTACATATAATTTGTTAAACCACTTAAGTGCTTCCTTATATTTTTCCGTAGTATAGTATTCTACGTATCTATCACCTTCAAGACTCCAACTATTAGCACCTGTAAATTGAATTGTTAGGTGTTGCATCCACCAAGCATTGTTTACAGTCAAACCTATCATCCCATTACTATCCAAATCCGCCTCTACTGCTTTTGACATCACTTCATAAAACTCATCCATAGTTTGAGGGATTGACAATCCAAGCTCATCTAAAATATCCTTCCTAATATACAAGCCATGTTCTGAATATCTGCTAAAAAAGCGTGGAAGCGCATATGTCTTACCTTCAACTAAGTTAATATAGTCAAATGTTTCATCTGAATCAATATAATTTACTAGATTCGGATAATTTGGTAATAGATCTGTTAGCTCAAGCATAACACCATCCTCCATATACTCTTGCAATATGGGCTCATCATACTCATAGCTTGCAAATACCAAATCAGAAATATCCCCTCCCGCAACTTGCATATTAAGTTGAGTTTCTTGATCTCCCCAACTTGGTCCAATAAAGTCAAATTCTACATTAAACTTATCTTCTATGTACTGTACTACACTTATACCTTTCCAATTATTGCTAGATTCTGCAAGAAACACTTCAATTTTAACTGGCTCTGCCTCCGAAGTTCCTCCATCCTCAGCACTTGATTGCATATCTGATTCGCTACTTCCTGTTGAACAAGCAGATAGAACAAACATAGTTCCTGCCAAAATAATACTCAAACCTTTTTTCAATTTCATAATCATACCTCTTCCTTTAATTTTTAGTTCTTTAGCCTTTCACAGACCCTATCATAACCCCTTTTGCAAAATGTCTTTGCAAAAACGGATAGACAATTAAGATTGGTAATGTAGTCATTACAATTGCTGCCATTCTCTGTGTTTGTGGTGCAACACCAGTAACCATGATCCCTTGCGATGCTGGATCGCTTTGTGTACTAATCATTCGATAGATAACAACGGGCAATACTCGTTTTTCTTCTGCAAGAACAAACATCAAGTTGTTATATACATCATTCCATCTATCAACTGCTACAAAAAGTGTAATCGTTGCAATAATTGGTTTCGCTACTGGTAATATGATATCAGTAAACACTCTAAAATCAGATGCTCCATCAATTTTTGCTGATTCCTCTAGGGAATCTGGAATCCCTTGAAAGTAAGATCTCATTAGTATCAAGTAATACGAACTTACTAGTGGTAGAAAAATAGAAATCCAAAGAGAATCTAATAACCCTAATGTTCTCATTGTCATATAGGTAGGAATTAATCCTCCACTAAACAACATCGGTATCAAAACAAGTTTCATCAAAAAACCTCTACCATATAAATAATTTCTAGATAACGCATAAGCCGCGGATGAAATCACACAAAGTGATAAAAATGTACCTACGACAGTAACAAAGATAGAGTTAACAAATGGCGTCAACATATCTTTTTCTTCCACTAACATCGTATACGCTTCTGTAGTAAAATTAGTAGGAAGTAGCTTAATAGGAGCCTTTACATAATCGGATAGTGGCATAAAAGAACCAACTACCGTATCCCAAATAGGATACAATGTAAGAAAACAAAAAATAGTCCTGCATCTTCATTAAGCCTCTTGACGATTCTATTTGCAATAATTACCAAAGTTGTTCCGATTGCAGATTTAAACAATCCAACTGCTGCTGAATAACTATATTGTGCATCGATTAGACCTTTTCTATAAACATAGGTATCAATAATATCCCCTACACTATAAACCGCTTCATTATACAATACTAAAATTTGATCAAATCCAGCATTCATAATACTTCCCAAGGATAAAATAAACATAATAGAAATTGTAGGAACTAGCAAAGGTAATGTAATATATTGCATTTGTTTCCATTTTTTTGCACCATCTACTCTTGCTGCTTCATATAAAGATGGATCGATTGAGGTTATTGATG
>CAYJKD010000296.1:0-2958 GCA_964370595.1 uncultured Lachnospiraceae bacterium | reverse complement strand
ATGATAATCTAACAGCAACATAAAACGGTTGAAATACCGAAAGGAAAAAAGATGATGAAAAAAGCACTACTTAAACTCCTATACTTTGCTCCAGCAATTGCTGTGACAATATTTTTGCTATATATCGGATTTGATAATATTATCAGAATGGATGGACCATATTGGATTTACATTATTGTAGCTACCCTGTGGATCAGCGGTATTTTGTTAAGCCTTCAAAAATGGTACGGTGGAGTGATTGCCTTAATTATTCCTGTTGGGGATTATATATATACACAAAGTGGTTATGCAGGACATAGGCATATAGATACTTTGCCATATATATTGGGCTTAGCTATATTTTATGCCATTTGTGGATATATAGTTTATAAAACCAACAGCAAAGAGATTTAATCATACAAAAGGTAATGAGCATTGTGGATTTATCTCGAAGTAATAAATTTAAATGATTAATCCAAATAAGATTAGCAGAAGCATACCCAGTGGAAATAATTGAAGTTAGCTGTTATTTCGATGGAGACAAAATAAGTGATGAAGAAATGATTAAGAGTATAAAAATTAATAATTAAGGAAAAAGAAAATGAAAATACTTAAAAAAACACTAGGAATTTTAATATTGCTTGCAGGGATGTTACTTGTAGCACTTGTATTCGTAAATGTTCCCACAAAACCGATTACCGATATTTTTGCAGGTAAGGTTACCGCATCTGAAATAAATGCTGGCTATTATAGGGACTATGTTGGCAAATTTGGTGATGATACGGTGCCCGTGTTAAAAGCATCAGATATCATTGGAAATGAAAATTATGATTATGATGCTGAAATAGTGCAAACAGTTTACAAGGTAAAGACGGATGAAATAATACCACTGGGTTATTATGGATTGAAAAATTCTGATTACACTACAATCGGTGGAAATAGTTATAAAAATCGAAATCGAGTGACTCATTTAGCTCAATATACGGAAACCCCTTCCTTCCTATATAAGTTTTTATATGCCCAGTATTACTTAGTGAAGCTTGATGATGGTAGCTATATCACTGCATTTATGAATAGCGACTATGCAAATAGTGACACACTTCCCCTTGCTGACATAGAAGGATTACCTGGAAATTTTGAAGATGATTTTATGGAACTTGGAGAAAAAAATACTGATATACCTTTAGAACAGATTAATTTCGAGTATACCCTTACAATGCAACTTGATGAATCCGATGTGGGTGGTAGTTTCTTAGACTTAGCAGTGAGAATTGTAATCAGTGCTGTGCTTGCAGTGGTGTTACTTATAGGGGTTGGTTTTCTGAGTAAAAAAGCGAAACTTTTTTAGGATATTAAGTAGATTAAGTTAGCAGTTTGATGGGCAAATTAAGGTGGTGCTTGCTTTGTGACAATATGCGCCAAAAATCCTACATGTTTCTTCAGAGAAATTGTAGGGGCGACCTTAGGTCATTATTTTGCCTTAATAACGAAATAAATAATTGTGAGGATGAAAATGGAGAATTTCAGCAAAAAACGTAAGCTTCCCCTAGCATTTATGGCTACATCTTTTTTTATACTATTTGGTATAGTTCTTTTGGTTTTTGGATTTATATTAGCAAATCCATTAAGTTTTTATCGAGATAGTTTAGAACCGATACATGTATCAGAAGTTTCTATTTCTGATATAACAAAAGAATATGTATACTATGATAATCGTATTGGATATCAAAAAGAAGATGGCACATATGATATATATTTAAAGTTTAAAGATGGTGAGGTTTATTATGATACGATTGCTAAATTAAATGAATCTACTGTTTTCAATGAAGAAAAAGGATATTATGAGTTGGATTCGCTCTATGAGTTTGAAGGTACATTTCGCCTGATTGATGGAGTGTATGATTTTTCTTATGATGGGATCAATACGCCTTTAGGCGTAATCGATCCAGGTAGGGCAGATTTCAGTATACTAACTGTTTTTGGAATAGGTTTTGGAGCGTTAGGTTTATATCTTTTTGTATTAGGATTTAAGCTGCTTTTTTCAAGGGCTAAAATTAAAACGAAATCGAAGGAACAAGAAATTTATACCAAAAAACAATTAAAACAAATTTTAAAATATAAACCAATAACTTCCGATGTTTGGTTTACTGATAATGCAATTCTTCATGCTACCTTTAAGGAGTTTACCCAAATTAATTATAGTGAGATAAAAAGCATTTCCAATACTAGAGAAGCAGGTCAGAAAGGTTCTGTATGTTATAAAATAGAAATCATTGATAAACATGATAATATTATATCCTTTGTAGAAAGTGATGAGCTGAAAGCGAATCGATTAGCTAAATACTTAAACAATTTAAAAATCAATCATAAAGTAAAAAGGACTTTAGAAAAAGACAGTTCTATTTCACACAAAATATATAATGAACTAGCTCAATCACTAGAGTTGTCTAATGAAAGCAAAACTGCTTTAACAACAATTGTATTAATAGGCATTGTTCTAATATGGATTGTAACTGGATTATTAGTTTGCAATTTGGACCGAGTTTACCTAGATGAGAAAAATCGTCTTTTAGCGTATGAAAACGGTGATTATAACTTTCATGATTTAGGTATTTATACGTTTTATCCTGAAAGAGTCAGGAAAGACAACAATGATGAATACATAATCGTTTATGAAACAGAATCAGTAAATGAGGAAGAGCCACTTGTATATAGTGAAGGAAAATCCTATATGTTTGAGTGGCAAGCACAACAAGTAAAAGATGAAAATAAAGAGCTAAATCTAAGAATGATTCAATGGGAAGAATATCGAGAAGAAGTGCTTGTAGAATCTAGTTTTTACAATGATACAGGAAAAATATATATTGATGGAACGATTTCTTTCGATGAATATATACAAAGCAGATACCAAAATAATAAATACATGCAATATTTTATTATGATTACTGTTTTTATACTTACTCCTCTAAGCATCATTAT
>CAYJKD010000295.1:2084-2978 GCA_964370595.1 uncultured Lachnospiraceae bacterium | reverse complement strand
AATAAAGTTGAATTAGGAGGCCTATGCAATGAATGCTAGAGATTTTGAAGAACAGTTTTGGAATGTCTAAGGAATAGGGATTGTTCTACGCTGTAGTGAGTATGAAGAAGTTGGAGATTATAATTATGAGCGTGCCGCAGCTGGAAATACTACTCTTTCGGAGTTAAGGAATGGTAGACTTGCTTCGCTTGAAGTTCCTTATGTTATTCACAATGGAGATGTAGAACAGCCTAATGGACGTACAAAACTTTCATCTATTCGTAATTCTTATGATTAATCTATCGAAAAGATGCTTTTTATGCTAAAATGCAAGTGAGATTTATTGTAATGGTTCTATGACCGACAGGATTCAATTTTTAAATTTCCAAGTTTGTAACTGGACAATAATAGTATTGGAAAATATTGTTATGCGGTGTGTAAAAAAGATTACACTCCATTAAAAAGAACTGTAAATGAAAACGATGGAAGAAACTCGTAAAGGAAGTTGGTATGACTTTGCCTGCAAAGGGTTGGAAAAACAAAGGAAACACATCTAGTCGTCAGTGTAAATGTGGTGCATGGAAAGAACATTGGCAAAACTTTACAAATAAGTCATGGCCAGAAAAGTGTGCATGTCTTAACTGTAATAATGGCGCAACGCTTGGTGCTCATGTTTTTAATACATCAGATGATGTTACGGGAGAATGGATTGCTCCTTTCTGCTCAAGTTGTAATAATCAGGGGACAGATGTTGAATTTACATTAAAAAGTAGCACTACGCTTATTCCGGCAAATCAACAAAAGACTTGCAAAAAATAGTTGAACCTATAATTTGTTTATTTGTCTTTAGCCCAACCCTTCTATTGAAACCCTCTGTTGTGTTGAGGGTTATGTTGGTTAAGGTTTGGGCTACAA
>CAYJKD010000295.1:0-2074 GCA_964370595.1 uncultured Lachnospiraceae bacterium | reverse complement strand
TTAAAAATTAATTTTCATCAAAGCTATCAAAATTTGAACTGTATAGATGCGTTACCTGTACTTTATCGATTTCTATAGTTAATTCCTTTAAAGAAAAAGCAAAAGGCTCCTTTCTTTCTTTAGTAGACCTGAGGCTAAAGTTGTTTTTATTATTCATAATAATCCAATCGCCATAAATACCGTCACTATCGATTAAGAGAATATTAAAACCATTTTTAGATTTGTTTATAACTTCTCCCCAACCTAGGATGTTCTTATTTTTGAGTTGTGGAATATAACTCTCTTTGCGAGGATGACTACTGCCCCAAAGTGGGTTTTTATGCACTATGCGAGAAAAATTCTCTTTTAATAGTATTTCGAAGTTGATTTTTACAGAATTAACTGCAGAAACCTTAAGTTCCCATGATAGTTCCGTCTGTTTTGAGGGTATATTTAATTGAGAGGGATAGCTCATTTTGTCATCACCAGCATATTGCTGGTTAAATTTTTTAGCATACTCAATAATCGGATTAATAATAATTCGTTCAAATTGTGAAGAAACTAGTTTGCAAAATTCTTCTTCCTCCATATGTTTTTGCCACAATTTGGCTTCTCGTTGTTTTGAAATAGTGTTTTCTATATTTTTTTTAGCTACAGTTCTTGCTACTATCTCATCTATTGGTGAAGTTGACGAAATTTGCGCTTCGAGGATTTCTATAATATCTTCCCAAGAGTTAAAGCGTTTCCTTGTATCTTTTTCAAGCATTTTATTAATAAGTGATGTAAGGCTTGGTGATACATGAGCAGTAACATCGGAAATGTTAGTCATAGCATTTAGTAAATGTACAGATTTACACTCCTCATATGTAGTTGGTTTTGGTGAGTAAGGATATTTTAGGGTTGCCAACTCATAAAACACAATTCCCATTGAATATATATCCATCTGGATTGTATTTTTAGCTAAATTCCATGCTTCAGGGGACATATATAATAATGTTCCTCCGCCTTTAAATGACATCGTGCGTGTGTTTTCTTCAACAACTTTTGAAAGCCCAAAGTCAGAAATTTTTAAAGTATTGCCGCACAAGAGAATATTATCTGGCTTTATATCTCTATGAACCAAGTAGGCATTGATTTGTTGCATACCTTTCGCTAATTGTTTAAAAATATTTGTTAATTCATCATCTTTAAACACTTCTTTATTTTGCTTTTTATTTTCTAATAGTGAACACAAAGTTCCACCATCGGCATACTCCATTATAATATACGGAGGAAGTTCTGGAAATTCATCTCCATTGTGAACGTATTTGTATTGGATGATATTATCTCCAGAAATCTGAGTAGCAGAGTTTATTTCATTTTTAAATGCGAAAGCAGATGAATCATCACCAAAAGATGGTAATGTCGTCTTTACAGCCCACACAGAGCTGTCAAGTTCTCTGTAAGCTTTGAATACATAGCCAAATCCACCTTGTCCGATTATTTCTTTTAATATATAATTATTACCACTATCATCTGTAACAGATGAGCCAACATTTAAAAACTTCATTACCTTCTCCTTCAATATAGTTTGCTTGATTTATTTAAGAAACATGCTGATTTAGAAACAATATGATCTATCTTCAAACTTTATATTTTTTTTGAATAAATTCAGATTCACCTCTCACTTTCATTACCCATGAAGAATTTTCTTTTTCAAAATAAATTTTAGGGTTGTTGGCAACAGACTCAAACGGTAAGTCTGGGTTTGGGGTAATAGGTATTTTCTCAGTCAAGCTTTGGTTGCATAAATATATTTGCTCGTTGAAGCTCCTTACATTTAACCGGTTACAATTTATGTCTTCACCATCTAAAGTAAAGTCACTAATGTGTTCTAATTCATTTTGCATTTTATCCTTTGTATTTGAAATAAATAATTCTATCCACTTAAGTGTTACGTCATCACATAACAGTTTTATATTTTGATAGTTGTCGATAATTAAATCAATTAACTTAGATTTATTTAAATTTGTAAATTTACCTCCAAGCACTCTAGAAAGCTTATATGCCGTAACCCTTGACTTTAATCCTGCTAAATAGATTTTTACAGCATCCA
>CAYJKD010000294.1:0-2978 GCA_964370595.1 uncultured Lachnospiraceae bacterium | reverse complement strand
TGGGAGTACTTGTAACACATGGAGGAGATATCAGAGATTATGAAGGTGCACAGAAAGTACCTGGTCCGATTGCACCAATTATCGCAATCCCAACAACAGCAGGAACAGGATCTGAAGTAACTGCGTCAGCTGTGATAACAGATGAAGAAAGAAATTATAAGTTATCAGTTATTAGTTACTATAATATTCCTCAATATGCGGTATTAGATCCGGAATTGATTTTATCTTTGCCAGCATTTATCGCAGCCCCAACAGGTTTGGATGCATTAGTTCATGCAATCGAAGCTTATCTATCGACAGCATCAACTCCATTTACAGATGCAATGGCAGAAAAAGCAATGGAGTTAATTGGCAGAAATTTACGCCGATTTGTTGCAAATCGTTCGGATGAAGAAGCCGCATCAGCTATGATGCTTGGTTCAAATTTTGCCGGAATTGCTTTTGCTTGGGCAAAACTTGGTAATGTACATGCCATGAGTCATCCAGTAAGTGCATATTTTCATGTACCACATGGAACAGCAAATTCGATTATCTTACCTACCGTATTAGAATATAATGCGCTAGCAGATAAAGGTAGATATGAAGTTATTTATAACTATATTAAAGAAGATATAAATAATACAGATGATTTCACTCCTAGTATGTTAATAGAAGAGATTAAAAAATTAAATAAGCAATTAGAGATACCGAGTTCATTAAGTGAGGTAGGTGTTACATCTGATAAAATTGAGGATATGGCAAAAGATGCAATGAAGGCTGGTAATGTATTAGTAAATCCAAGGCAAACTACATTAGCTGACATGGTTACTCTTTTCGAGAAAGCGATGTAAATGAAAAAATATAGTCAAATTATTTATATTATCTTAGGTCCATTGGCATTCCTAGTTTGCATGGAGCTGCTATCAGATGTATTGTCTGCAAATGCTGCTAAGGCGATCGGAATTCTTATATGGTGTATATTATGGTGGATTACTAGGCCGATTCATATAGCAGTGACAGGATTGGTTCCAGTAATTGCAAATGCAATTTTTACAATTGCACCCATGGGTACGTTGACATCACAATACTCTTCAGCAAGTATTATTCTGATTTTTGGATCGGGGTTGTTAACAATACCTTGGAGCAAAATTGGACTGGATCAGAGATTAGCATTAAAGTTACTATCTCTAATCGGCCCTTCTATGAAGAGCCAAATTGTAGTTTGGTTATTAGCAGCAGTAATATTATCAATTGCTATGCCAAACGTAGCAGTGTGTGCATTACTAACACCGATTGCTGCATCTATGTTACATGCAGCAGGATATGATGATTTGAAAAAAGCAGCTCCAGCAGTGCCAGTGTTTTTGTGTATTGGCTGGGGGGCAGGAATTGGAGGCGCAGGTTCTCCAATTGGAGGAGCAATGAACCTGGCTGCAATCCAATACTTAGAAGAATTTATAGGTAGCGAGTTTATGTATGTAGATTGGTTACTTCGATTGATACCATATTTCATTATTTCGATTGTCATTCTTATGATATATATGTTGAGGATGCCACTAGAAGTAAGATATTTAGAAGGAACAAAAGATTATTTTTCTAATAGCTACAAGGAATTAGGGTCTATGAAGAAAGACGAAGTGATATGCTTGGGACTCTTTTTATTAGCAATGCTTAGTGCTTTTGCAAGACCGTTGTTTGTAGAGTTATTACCAGGATTAGAACCAGCGTATATCTTCTTGGGATTAGGAGCACTTACATTTTTTATACCATCTGCAATCGACAAGAAGCCTTTAATTTCTTGGGAAGATGCACAAAATGAAACCTTATGGGGAATGATGGTTTTATTTGGCGGAGGGTTAGCACTAGGTTCATTGGTAAATGAATCAGGTGCAAGTGTAGAAATTGCTAAGATTATAACATCTTTAAATTTGGATGGAGGACTTACAACGATTATACTATTTACCATTATTGCTAGGTTGATTTCGGAGTTTACTAATTCTACAACTTCCGCAGCAGTAATGATTCCGATCGTTCTTAGTTTTACAAGCGAATTGGGGCTAAATCCGATACCATACTGGTTTATTTGTGTAATGGCATATAATGCAGAGTTTGTATTGCCTATTAGTGTTCGGGCGATCCCTGTAGCCTATGGACTAGATTCTAATATCATGTTTAAAAGAGGAATTCCAATTACTATAATTTCCATGGTCTCCGTTGTAATTGTAGGATGGGTTTGCTTGAATTTTTGGGAGTTTTTCGGACAGCTTCCAGGATATACTTTTTAATAACAATGGCCTTGGCCATTGTTATTTTTTTTTGGTTTCTAACCAGTTATAGAGTTCATGTCTACTTTTAACATTACATTTTAAATAGATGTTTTGTACATGTTTTTTGATGGTATGATAGCTGACAATCAATTCTGATGCAATACTTTTATAAGTCAAACCTTGGTACATTAATTCAGCAACTTTTAATTCTGTCTTGGTTAGTGTACCAGAATCTAATTGCAGCGCCAAATCATTATTACCAGTTATGGGAGAGACCGTAATCCAATAATACCGATCTATAATTTTATTAGAGTAACATTGATTGTACGTATGTATCTTAAAAATATAGTTTTTGATGATACGTTTTTGAATAGAAGTTCCATCAAACATGTCTTTACGGAGAATAAGGGATAACCAATCACAATAGGTTTCATTATCAATGGGGAGCTCAATCAGGTTACCGAAAATATCTTGTAGATATTTTAAAGCAGTATTGTTTGAGCTTAGCACATGCATAAAATCATCGGTAACAAGGAAAGACTTTTCCCCAATATCAATAATATATCCCTGTAAACAAGCAACAATTCGGCTTTGTTCATGTTTTTTAAAGTTTTTATAGGAGTTAGATATATAGATATATAATTCTTCTAAAAGCGCTAATTCATTAAGAGAAAAATCTCCTTCTTCAAAAGTCTTAAAAAAAGCCACTTGAATATAAGCATTCATACCAAA
>CAYJKD010000293.1:0-3020 GCA_964370595.1 uncultured Lachnospiraceae bacterium | reverse complement strand
AAGAAGTATTTTAAACACAGTATCAAGATATGTTAAGCCTGGTGGCATTTTGGTTTATAGTACTTGTACCGTAGAGAAAAAAGAAAACCAAGAGCAGGTTGATTGGTTTTTAAGTAATGCACCATTTGAACCCATAAGCCTAGAAGGTCGGATTAGTGAACAAATCAAAGAAGAAAGTCTTTCAGAAGGATATGTTCAATTACTTCCAGGAAAATATCCTTGTGATGGGTTTTTTATCGCATTATTTCAAAAGAAGAAGGTCGAAGAATGAATGATAGAATAGATATAAAATCTAAATATTTTTCAGAACTAAGTGAGGAGCTAGAATCCTTAGGGGAAAAACGATTTCGTGCATCACAAATTTTTGAATGGTTGCACAAAAGACAAATTTTAGATTTTGACGAAATGTCAAACATTTCAATTGGATTAAGACAGAAATTAAATGATAGATGTTTTCTGCCTAATATGGAAATAGCTCAAGTAAAAGAATCAAAACTTGATGGAACTAGAAAATATTTGTTTCGCCTATGCGATGGAAATGTGATTGAAAGTGTATGGATGAAATATAAACATGGTAATAGTGTTTGTATTTCATCTCAAGTTGGTTGTCGAATGGGTTGCCGTTTTTGTGCTTCTACCTTAGACGGGCTTGAAAGAAATTTATCTGCATCTGAAATGTTAGAACAAGTTTACCAAATCCAAAGAATAACAGGAGAACGGGTATCGAATGTGGTTATTATGGGCGCAGGAGAACCTCTTGATAATTATGATAATTTGATTCGATTTGTCAAAATAATCTCAGATGAGAGAGGATTGAATATCAGTCAAAGAAACATTACGGTATCTACTTGTGGAATTGTTCCAAAGATACTAGAATTGGCTCAAGAGAAGTTGCAGATTACCTTAGCACTCTCGCTTCATGCACCCAATGATCAAGTGCGAAAATCTCTTATGCCCATAGCGAATAAGTATTCCCTAGAGTCTGTGTTAGAGGCCTGTAATAAATATTTTGAAACCACGAAAAGACGTCTTACATTTGAGTATAGTTTAGTTCAAGGGGTTAATGATAATTTAGGGGAAGCAAAGGAATTATCTAATTTATTAAAAGGGGTTCCTGCTCACATTAATTTAATTCCAGTTAATCCGATAAAAGAACGAGAATACGTTCAATCGGATCAAAAAGATGTAGAACAGTTTCGGAGCTATTTAGAAAAGAAGGGATTTAACGTGACGGTACGAAGAGAAATGGGACGGGATATCCAAGGAGCATGTGGACAACTTAGGAAAAGCTATCTTGAAAAGAAGGAGGATGAAGTGGATGAAAGCGTGTGCAAAAACTGATATAGGAAAACACCGTGGAGTTAATCAAGACTTTGTGTTTTCTTCCACCACAGAAATCGGATCTTTTGAAAATCTATTTATTGTAGCAGATGGAATGGGAGGTCATAAAGCAGGCGAATTTGCTTCTAGATTTGTAGTTGAGGAATTAATTAAATACTTTAAAATCCCACAATTAGGTAGAGATATTCAAAGTATTTTAAAAGATGGAGTAAGAACCATTAATCAATTGTTGTTTCAAGAATCAAATGAAAATGAAGAACTTGCAGGAACTGGAACAACGGTAGTAATTGCAACGATTAAGAACAATGTTTTGTATGTTGCAAATATAGGGGATAGCAGATTGTATTTTATGAGAGAAAAAATCCGTCAAGTTACCAACGATCATTCTTATGTTGAAGAACTTGTTTCATTAGGAGAAATAAAAAGGGAGAGTGCATATTATCAATCATATAAAAATTTAATTACACGTGCAATTGGAACTAGTGAAGAAGTAGAACTTGATTTGTTTGCTGAATCTGTCGCGAGTGGTGATCAGATTTTGATGTGTTCCGATGGACTGAGTAATATGATTGAGGATGCAGTGTTAGAAGAAAAATTGAAAACCACATTAGATATAGAATTAAAGGTTGAAAACTTGATTTCTGAGGCTAATTGTGCAGGTGGGACAGATAATATTTCTGTTATCATCATTGCAATTGGGGAGGATGGTGAAGCTTCATGAAGTTAAGGATTGGAATGCTATTAAATGAAAGATATGAAATACTAGAAACCATTGGGGTTGGTGGCATGGCAATTGTATATAAAGCCAAATGTCATAAGTTAAATCGTATGGTTGCGATTAAACTATTAAAAGACGAATTTAGTAACAATACAACATTTGTTAAAAAATTCAATATGGAAGCACAAGCAGCAGCAGGGCTTTCTAACCCTAATATTGTAGGCATATATGATGTTATCAATGAAGGGGATTATCATTTTATAGTAATGGAGCTTGTTGAGGGAATTACCCTAAAGCAGTTTATTGCAGAAAAGGGAATACTTGATGTAAAGGAATGCATTGGGATTTCTATACAAATGGGACAAGGAATTGAGGCAGCACATGCGAAAAAGATTATCCATAGAGATATTAAGCCTCAAAACATTATGATTTCAAAAGATGGTAAAGTTAAAGTTGCAGATTTCGGCATTGCAAAAGCAGTATCTTCACAAACAGTTGATGCAGCAGCTATGGGATCCGTACATTATTTTTCGCCTGAACAGGCAAGAGGTGGATATTGTGATGAAAGAAGTGATCTCTACTCTTTAGGGGTTACTATGTTTGAAATGGCAACAGGTGCATTGCCTTTTGAAGGAGAAAATACAGTTTCTATCGCTTTGGGGCATTTAGAAGGAAAAGTCTCAAATCCGACTGAGATTAATGATAATATTCCGATGGCTTTGGAACGCGTGATATTACGAGCGCTCGAAAAGAAGCCAGAAAAACGATACCAGTCAGCTGGAGAAATGATACAAGATCTCAGAAAAATATTAATCAATCCAAATGATGAAGAAATTGCCGTAGTACAAGAAGAGGTTGTGTTAAATGGAGCAACAAGGCAAATTGCGCCTGGGGATTTATCTCAAATTAAAGAGAGAGCAAAACAAATCGACGAAAAACAAGAGCGTTTGGACGAGATTGA
>CAYJKD010000292.1:0-3023 GCA_964370595.1 uncultured Lachnospiraceae bacterium | reverse complement strand
TTCTTTGTGGTGGAAGTGGAACACGTCTGTGGCCCATGTCGCGTACTCATTGCCCCAAGCAATTTGTGCAATATCAAAAAAATGTACCTACGTTTTTTGAGCAAACCTTTCAACGCATCCAGCATTTACAGCGCGAACATGAACGTTCATTAGGGGCGCCTATTGTTCTTTGCCATGAAGATTATCGCTTTTATGTGGCGGGCAGCATTCAGCACATGCATATTCCCGGCATTCGCCAGCCGCGTATTATATTGGAACCAGAAGCACGTAATACAGCACCGGCTGTGGCCATGGCTTGTCTTGCTGCTTTAGAAGATGGTGATGATCCCTTAGTGCTTATTTTGCCCTCTGACCATATTGTAAAGCCGGACACAGCTCTATTACAGGCTGTGGAAGCGGCCACGCCTGCGGCGCGTGAAGGCTTTCTTGTGACTTTTGGCATTACGCCAGAAGGCCCTAAAACGGGCTATGGGTATATAGAGTGTGGCGATTCCATCACGGAGCAAGACAACAACCCCTTTGCAGATACTCCTCAAGTGTATAGAGTTCGCCAATTTGTGGAAAAGCCACCCTTAGATAAAGCCAAATCCATGCTGGAGCACGGCGGGCATTTTTGGAATAGCGGCATGTTTCTTTTTAGCGCTTCGGCGTATTTGACTGAACTTGGTAAATATATGCCCGATATGGTAGACTTATGCCGCCATGCATGGCAACAACGCCAGCAAGATCGTGATTTTACACGCCCCCATGCAGGCTCTTTCTCTTCATGCGAGGCTCAGTCCATCGATTATGCCGTCATGGAACATACGCAAAAAGCCGCTGTAGTGCCTTTGCAGGTGCAGTGGAATGATATGGGCTCTTGGGAGTCTTTTTATGAAGTGGGCGAGGCAGACCCCATGGGTAATGTGCTCAGTGGCGATGTGCTTGCACTCAAAACACGTAACTCTTACGTACATTCAGAAGGCCGTTTAGTAGCCACCTTAGGTTTAGAAGATGCTGTGGTGGTAGAAACAGCCGATGCTGTTCTTGTGGCGCAAAAAAAGTACGCACAAGATGTGAAAGTTATAGCAGCAGCTTTGCAGTCCCAAGGTCGCAATGAGGCTTTACATCACCGCACTGTGGCTCGTCCTTGGGGGCAATACGAAAACCTTGCTAAGGATGCTCGTTTTCAGGTTAAGCGCATAGTGGTGGAACCTGGTGCTACGCTTTCCTTACAAATGCATTATCATAGAGCCGAGCATTGGGTGGTGGTGAACGGTACCGCGGAAGTGACCAAGGGGGATGAAGTTATTTTACTTACAGAAAATCAATCCACCTATATTCCGCAAGGTGCTGTGCATAGATTGAAAAATCCGGGAATTATTCCATTGGTTCTCATTGAAATTCAATCTGGATCTTACTTAGCTGAAGACGACATTGTTCGTTTTGATGATGCCTATGGCAGATTAGAATCTTAGGTGACACATGGAAAAACAAGCACGAATTTTTGTGGCAGGGCATAAAGGCCTTGTGGGGTCTGCTGTGGTGCGTGCCCTTTTAAGTCAAGGACATACACATATTATTACCCAAAGCCGCGCAGAGTTAGACTTATGTGATTTTGCAGCTGTACAAACTTTTTATGCCAAAGAGCAACCAGAGTATGTTTTTGTCTGCGCAGCAAAGGTGGGCGGCATTCACGCCAATAATACCTACCCTGCCTCCTTTATTTATGAAAATTTGCAAATGCAAAATGCGCTTATTCATAATGCCTATACGCATGGGGTTAAAAAACTATTGTTTTTAGGCTCATCCTGCATTTATCCTAAGCAATGCCCACAACCTATTAAAGAAGAGTATTTACTTACAGGGCCGCTAGAGCCTACCAATAAAGCCTATGCTCTTGCCAAGATAGCAGGTTTAGAAATGTGCGCTGCCTACCGCAAGCAATATGGTTTTGACGCCATTTCTGCCATGCCCACCAATTTGTATGGTCCGGGAGATAATTATCACGCGGAAAATGCACATGTTATTCCCGCTCTTATAGGACGCTTTCATGCGGCTAAGGTGGCTGATGTGCCACAAGTGTGGATATGGGGAACAGGTACACCGCGGCGCGAATTTTTACATGTAGACGATTTGGCTGAAGCTTGTCTTGTACTTATGGATAAATATAGCCATGCCGAGCACGTGAATGTGGGCTGCGGAGAAGATATTACTATTTTAGAGTTGGCAGAATTGGTGGCCAAAGTGGTGGGGTATACGGGATCCATTTTATTGGATGACAGTAAGCCCGACGGTACCATGCGTAAAGTTTTGGATATTGCTAAAATAGAAAAATTGGGCTGGAAGCCTAGCATTGCCTTAGAAGAAGGTCTACGCGGCGCTTATGCAGACTTTTTAGAAAGTGATGTGAGGAAGGCTTAAGAATATGTGGTTAAACGCTTTGCTGCGCTTTGCGTCTCCCATGACAGTGCTTTTCGTATTGAGTGCCATATTCTATACGGTAATGCATTTTTATGCGGCAAATATTTTGCAAGATAGTGCCAAGGTAACGGCAGCCATGGTGGAACATGTGCTGTCTTTACGTATGCTCTTTAGTGGCGTGTTTTGTGTATTATTAGGCTATATGGGGGTAAAGCTTACGGGGCATGTGTGGCCGGCCATGGTAGTGCACACTTGTACCGTGGCAGCGATGCTGTGTATAGATTTGCCTCTGGAGCAAGTGCTAGGGCATTGGGATATTTCTCTGCTCATACTTATAACAGTAGCTTCTTTAACCGGAGTTGCCGGAGGCCTTGCTTTAGGGCTCATGTGGCTACGCATGAAATTTCCACGGGGCCGTTCAAGGGCCTCGAGGTAGTTACCTCACCTTCTTTTTCCCCTCTTTTTGCACATGAAAGTTCTTATTATAGGCAATCAAGCGCGTTCTACGCTGACCTTTTGGGGCACTTTCATACGCACCTTGGCTAGTCGAGGACATGAAGTGTTAGTGGCTGTGCCCGACGGTGCTCCCTTAAAAGATGTGCAGGCTTTACATGCTTTGA
>CAYJKD010000291.1:0-3028 GCA_964370595.1 uncultured Lachnospiraceae bacterium | reverse complement strand
AGGATTAAATCTTGTGGAAAATACCCTATATAATATATAAAATTTAATCCTAATGCAGTGATTCTATTCATAACGATACTAATTCTAAGTTTAATTGTAATTTATAAAATATCAATAGATACAAAGAATTGAAATACAACAACAAGGTATAACAGAAATTAAATATACGATGGGAGGACACTACAATGATGTCAAAAGCATGGGATTGGACAAAAAACACATATCCAATATGGCTGAATCCAAGTGAAGAAAGTTATTATATTGCAAATGCTTGGAAAGAAAAAGGCGTAAAGAATATTTTGGATTTCGGATGTGGGTTAGGTAGACACTCTGTATTTTTTTCTCAACAGGGATTTCAAGTGAGTGCATTTGATTTATCAAAAGAGGCTACTGAGCATTTACGAGAATGGGCAATAAAGGAAGGTATCACCGTTGATATTATAAATGCAGATATGCTACAGTTACCCTATTGCGATAATTTGTTTGATGGCTTATTTGCATATCATGTTATTTCACATACTGATTCAGTAGGAATAAGAAAAATAGTAAGTGAAATGACAAGGGTGTTGAAACTTGGTGGACAAGTATACCTTAGTTTGTGTTCCAAAGAGTCTTGGTCTTTTAAGCATTCAGGCTATCCTAAATTAGATGCAAATACGGTGATAAAAACAGAGGATGGGCCAGAAAAGGATGTCCCTCATTATTACGTTGATATAGATGATATTTTAGAGCTATTTTGCAATTTTGATATTGAGCGAATTAGACACACAGATGATTGTTATGTATCAGGTCAAAAAATAGATAGTAAGCACTTCTTTGTTTCTGCCAAATTGCGAACAAAATAAGTTGTAAGTTTTGTGGGAGGGTGTCATGTTAGAGAAAACTTTTGGAACAAAAAAAGAAGGTAAAATATATCAAAAGCGTATAGGTGTTTATGGTATTGGAATCGATGAAAATGGAAAAATCCCAATTATAAGGGTTTTGCGAGGCAATGACGAATACTCATATGCTTTACTTGGAGGTGGGATAGAAGATAATGAAAACCATGATGCATGCATTGTAAGAGAGTGTCTAGAAGAAGCAGGTCTTCAAGTGCTTCCGAAAACGTGTGTGTGCAAAGGGAATTGTTATCATCATTCCTTTAATCGGAAACATTATCTGTATTCGATTGGATACTTTTACTATATAGAAATTCAAAACATTATAGCAAAGCCAATAGAAGTTGACCACGAATTAGTATGGATGACTGTTGACGAAGCGAAAGAAAAACTATCGTTACCCCACCAATCCTGGGCAGTTGAAGAAATATATAAAGAGGGGTACAAAAATGAAAGCGAATAAGATGAAATCAAACGGAACCATAGGAATATTCTGCCCAAGTCACATTGCTAATTTTGATAGATATGAACGAGTACGTAAAAATATAGAGCAATTGGGCTATAAAGTTGTATTCGGTGAAAATATGTATAAAGATACCTTTGGATTTGTAGCCAGTGCGAAAGAACGCGCCTCAGATTTAAATAGCTTAGTATCAAACAAAGAAGTTGAACTGATTTTATTTAGTGGTGGGAATGGTGCTGTGGATATCTTACCCTATATTGATTATAAAAATATACGTGAAAATCCAAAATTATTTAGCACTTACAGCGATGGAACTTCTATACTTAATGCAATTCATTCTCAAACAGGGTTAATAACTTATTACGGTTTCGGTACCGATCAATTTGAAGATTTACACCACTATGATTACTCCCAGTTCTGTCAACATTTTGTTAATGGATATAGTTCAAATAAATTTGTAAGTAACAGTAGTTGGCTAACATTGAATGATGGGATGTGCGAAGGTATTTTAATTGGTGGGTATCTATCATTATTCGGGTTAATGATTTCAAACAAATATTTTAATTTTAATAAAAGTAGTAAATATATTTTATTTCTTGAAGACCATGAGCGTTATAGCACTGTGGGAGGTGTAAGTACGTATCTTTCCTTTATTGAACAATCTTCGTTCATGGAACATGTGACAGGCTTGATGTTTGGCCATTATTCGGCTAACCCTCCTATGAATTTAGAAAAACTCCTTGAGCGATTTGGGAAAAGAAATGGAATTCCAGTTATATACACAGATGATTTTGGTCATGGACCAAAACATGCAATTCTACCAATCGGAACAAAAGCAAAACTTGATGCGAATAATCATATACTAGATTTTTGTGACAACGACTAATGGGTATAGAATAGAATATGCTCGTGAAATGATTGCTAATACATAGAATTATATAGCTGAGATATAGAATACGGAGGATGAAA
Organism: uncultured Lachnospiraceae bacterium; assembly: GCA_964370595.1. GTDB lineage: Bacteria > Bacillota > Clostridia > Lachnospirales > Lachnospiraceae > Brotaphodocola. Next base: position 718 of record CAYJKD010000291.1, on the reverse strand, counting down.
TGGAATCATTTACAATTGATGAAATGAAAGAAATGCAACAAAAATTGCAAAATAAATACAAAGATAAGTGGGAAGGTGTTTCTCCAGAGATTGGAAAAAATAAACTTCTTTGGATGATAGGAGAAATAGGAGAAGTTATTGATCTAGTAAAAAAACATGGTGGTACAAAAGCTAGTCAGGATGAAAAGATAAGGAAAGAATTAGTTGAAGAATTAGCAGATGTATTAATGTATTATAACGATATTTCTTCAGATGAGTTGAAATCCACCTATAAAAATAAATTTATTAAAAACATGGAGCGCTGGTAAGTATGCAACGCTAAAAAAAGACTGTTAAACAATCAATATAATAGGGAGTAATCAATAATGAAAGTCTTATACATTTCTGATTTAGATGGGACATTGCTGAATAAATCGCAACAGATTTCTCAGTATACAGCGAACACACTTAACAGCTATATGGAGAAAGGTTTAATATTCACGTATGCAACTGCTCGCTCAAACGCTACTGCTTCGAAAATCACTGCAAGCATAAGCAAAAGCCTACCTGCGATTGTATTCAATGGTTGCTTCATCGTGGATAGTTCGACAGATGAAATATTAGCAGCAAACTATTTTTCTGAGTCTGAGTATAATACAATTCTTAATGATATGTATCATCATAGAATAGAACCTATCGTTTATTCATTTATAAATGGACAGGAAAAATTCTCTTATAA
>CAYJKD010000290.1:0-3028 GCA_964370595.1 uncultured Lachnospiraceae bacterium | reverse complement strand
AATAGTTACATTCTCACTGTCTTGCTGTATTTGGACTTCAACAAGATCTTTCGTATGTTTTAAGGCATTGGAAATCACATTGATCAATGCCCTAAGAAGCTTTTCTTTATCACAATAAACAAAAATTTCTTTCGATGGTTCATAGATGATATCAATATCGTTTAACACAGCAATCGACTCTAATTTTTCTACAGAGCTTGTTACAAGATTTACAATATCCGTTTTTTGGAATGAAAACGTTTCTACACTACTTTCTATTTTACTTAAAAAGATCAGATTATCTAGAATATCTCGAATTCTTATACACTCTTCGCCTATAATCGTCAGTGGAGTACTTGTATCTTCATAATAATTATTTTTCATATTCTCTGCATAGCCACTGATTGCAGTAAGTGGTGTTTTAAGTTCGTGGGAGAGATTTCGAAACAATGCTGTTTGTGATTTTTCATGTGCAATGATATTTTCGACCATCATTTGTATGCTTAAGGATAGTTGTTCAATTTCGTCTCCAGTACTTAATGCTAATGGTTCTGAAAAATCGTGATTTGCGTATTTTTCTGTTCTTTTTGTAAGTATTTTTAACGGTGCTATAATCTTTGCTGACTGCCAGTAAATTACACCAAACGATACTACAATAAGCACCGCAAAAACAATACTAAATGAAACAACATTAGAAATTGTTAGTGTATTAACATTTTCCATTGCTAATAGTGATACTAAAACCTGCTCTCCTTCCTCTGAATCATATTCTGTTAACAATACCAGATAATTTTCATCATCTATCTTTATAACACCAGGCTTTGATTCTTGAAGTTTTGATATTTCTTCCTTTGAATTTACATCTAACTTAATACGACTTTGAAACTTTGGAGTTTCTTTAGGAAATATTAGCTCACCAGTTAAATCATCATAATGGCAGTAAATATGTATACTCACAGTTTTATCTTGGCTAGGAAATACAAAAGAATCATGCTTTATACTAACCCTCCCATTACTAGGGGGATTTTGCGTATTGAAATCTCTAATTATATTATGGGTATTTGTCGTCCTTTCAATCATTATGGCGCTCTCTGCAACAATTTGCTGCCTTGCTTGTTCTCTTGCCTGTACATTCAAGTTATAAAAGGAAACGATGTAAAAGCAAAGAAGGGCAGCCATTAAGATAAGTAAATTCGTTACAACCAACCTTTTTGTAATTTTACTTTTCATCACTTCCCCCAATCTTATAACCAAATCCCCAAACTGTTTTTATTTCACACAAAGTATTTGCCAAAAGCATCTTTTTACGAAGTCTTTTAATCAATTGATCCACCTGCCTTGCATCTCCATCAAAATCATATTGCCAGACACTTCTTATAATATTTTCTCTAGAAAAGGCTTTATTTACATTTTTAAATAATAGCTCAAGCAAATCAAACTCTTTTACCGTAACGTCAAAAGGTTCATCACTAATATAAGCGGTTCTACTCTCTAAATCTAGAGAAACATCTAGGTATGATAAAACAGAGGATGGTTGTACCGCTACCGTCATAACCTCCATACGCCGAAGAGCATTCTTTACTTTTACGGTTAGTTCTCGCATATTGATCGGCTTTCCAATATAGTCATCGCTACCGAGTTCTAACCCTAAAATTCGATCCACTTCATCATTGTTAGCAGAAATCATAATCAGCGGAATTAAGCTATCTTTTCTTATCTCCTTGCATAAATCATATCCATTCATTTTAGGCATCATAATATCGGTTATAATTAAATCACAAGGGTATTGTTTGTATGAACATAGCAATTCTTCTCCATCTGGGAATCCTTTTACCTCATATCCATTTTGTGTTAAATGTGTGCAAATTATATCACATATATTTCTATCATCTTCTGCTACATATATCTTCTTCATCACTATCACCTCGCAATTATCATAACATATTTGTGCTTCTATTGTTATCCCTTTATACCACAATTGTTGCTGATTACACATACATTTACAAATGGGACCGTGAAGCTTTAACCCACAATAAATCGAAGGGATTGCTCCACTTCGATTTACTATACTACCACTTATTCTTCTGTGCTATGGCCTTTTTCGCTAAAAGATCGTTTGGATTCCATTTGTGAACGGTATTCATCTACTGTTAATCCTGCTTCTGTTGCCTTCTCTAGAATCTTTGCTTCTCGTTCTGCTTTCTGTTGTTCTTGATATTCCTCTACTGTCAAACCAAGTTCGGCTGCCTTTTCTTCTAGATTTGTTTGTCTATCTCCCAAATCACTTCTATTCTTTGATTTTTCTCCATCAAACTCTGTCCTATTCTGTTCAAGATACTCTTCTACCGTTAGTCCTGCTTCTGTTGCCTTCTCTAGAATCTTTGCTTCTCGTTCTGCTTTCTGTTGTTCTTGATATTCCTCTACTGTCAAACCAAGTTCGGCTGCCTTTTCTTCTAGATTTGCAAGATCTCTTTTTCCACCCTTGCCTTTCCCTTCAAATTCTAAATCCATTTGTGCCAGATACTCCTTAACGGTAAGTCCAGCCTCACTTGCTTTTTCCTGAATATTCGATGGGGAAAATTCTAAATCCGTTGAAGTGGTATCTGCAAATGCAGATGTTGCTCCCAAGCTTAATAACATAGCTCCTGCTAAAAATCCTGTTGTTAATTTTTTCATAATGATCGATTCCTTTCTTTACCTAAATTAGGGTACATTTCACTTTATTTCAAAGGTCTTGTTTTCCTTTGATTCCCTTAGTATAGCAAAAAGATATGTAATACAAAGGTAATAAATGTGTCAATGTTGTGTCAACGACAATAAAGTTGCAAAAATCAAATCCTTACCACTTATGAATCTAGTTCCAGCTCTTATATTTGTGATGCCTCTAACTGGATTATTATCTTATTTTTAAATTTCTATAAAAAAATTAATTATTCTCATTAATACCGTTACATCTGGCTTTTCCTAGCGTTTAATAAGTATGGCATGTAAAAACCATCTTAAGATCAAACCCATGGAAAGAGAAGGAGAGCAGAATGAAACTAAAAAA
>CAYJKD010000289.1:0-3076 GCA_964370595.1 uncultured Lachnospiraceae bacterium | reverse complement strand
TGTTACGATAGGAGGTCTTATGAGTAGACAAAAAATTGATGCATATATTGATGCACATGTCGATGAAATGGTAGAAGATATCTTTGAACTTTGTAGAATTAACAGTGAAAAAATGCCTAGTGAAGAAGGAATGCCTTACGGACCAGGAGCGGCAGAGTGTTTAGAGGCTGCACTAGATATGGCAGAGGGATATGGATTTGAAGTTATTGATTATGATGGATATGTTGGATGTGTGGATTTAAATGAAGGGCCAGCACAACTAGATATACTTGCACATTTAGATGTAGTACCAGCAGGAGAAGGATGGACGATAACAGATCCATTTAAACCTATTTTAAAAGATGGAAAATTGTATGGAAGAGGAACATCCGATGATAAAGGGCCTGCAATTGCAGCACTTTATGCAATGCGTGCAATAAAAGAATTAGAAATTCCATTAAAAAAGAACTGCCGTTTAATCTTAGGTACAGATGAAGAATGTGGAAGTAGTGATATTAGGCATTATTATGGAATTGAAAAAGAAGCACCTATGACATTTTCTCCAGATGGAGAATATCCAGTTGTCAATGTAGAGATGGGAAGATTGTCAGGAAAGTTTGAAGCAACATTCCAAAGTGAAGTAGAACTGCCGCGAATTATTTCTGTTGATGCAGGAACCAAGACAAATGTGGTTCCAGGAAAAGCAAAAGCAGTAATTGAGGGAATTGAAAAAGAGGATTTAGAATCTACTGCAAAAGCAGTAACCGAGAGAACAGGAGTAGAGTTTGAACTAGATTACCAGGGAGAGGTCTGCAATATTACAGCGGTTGGCGTTGGTGCCCATGCTGCAATGTTAGAAACTGGTAAAAATGCTTTGACTGCTTTGTTACTCCTTCTCAAAAACTTGCCATTTGCACCTTCTGCTCAAGTAGAAAAAGTTGTATCATTGGTAGATTTAATGCCACATGGAGACTTACATGGAAGTGCAATGGGAATTGATATGGAAGATGGATTATCTGGTCGTTTAACATTGGCGTTTACTATGTTATCAATTACATCAAATTCTATTAAGGGAGAGTTTGATAGCCGTTGTCCGATCTGTGCAACTGTGGAGAATGTGCTACTTGTTGCAAAAGAAAAAATGGCTTCAAAAGGAATTACATTGTTAAATGAAACAATGGAACCTTCTCATCATGTAGATGAAAAATCTCCATTTATCCAGACTTTATTAAAGGTATATGAAGAGTATACAGGAAATAAAGGAGAATGTTTGGCAATTGGTGGTGGAACTTATGTACATCGATTAGAAAATGGAGTTGCTTTTGGTGCATGTATGCCTGGAAGAGATACGCATATGCACGGACCAGATGAGCAAATGGAGTTAGAAGATTTAGTAGTTAGTGCAAAAATGTTTGCAAAAGTAATTATTGAACTTTGTAGCTAAGAATAAGGTGTTAGGAAAGGTGGCTAAGGCCACCTTTTCTGTTGGAGGATGATGTGAAAGGGAATTATTCAAATAATTATAACCAAACGTTATATGCTTGCTTTACAGGATTTGTCGTACAAGCAATTGTCAATAATTTTATTCCGTTGTTATTTTTGACATTTGAAGATATTTATGGAATATCACTAGGAAAGATAACTTTGCTTGTAACTATTAATTTTTGTTTGCAGCTGTTAGTAGATTTCTTGGCTATTGGATTTATAGATCGAATCGGCTATAGAACCTCTGCGGTAATTGCGCATATTTTTGGAGCAGTTGGATTAGTATCATTAACAATTTTGCCTGAAGTATTTACGGATCCATTTTATGGGATTTTATTATCTGTTATGCTTTATGCGATTGGTGGAGGTCTATTAGAGGTATTGATGAGTCCAATTGTGGAATCTTGTCCGACAAATAATAAAGAAAAAGCGATGAGCTTATTGCATTCATTTTATTGTTGGGGACATGTCGGTGTTGTATTGATTTCAACTATATTTTTTGCTGTAATAGGAATTGAAAATTGGAAAGTTCTTGCAATAATATGGGCGATTATTCCATTTTTAAATGGATTGAATTTTACTAAGGTTCCGATTTATGAACCAAGCGAGGGACATAAAATATCATTTCAGGGTTTGTTTCAGAATAAACTATTTTTATTATTTTTGCTATTGATGGTATGTGCAGGTGCAAGTGAACAAGCAGTAAGTCAGTGGGCGTCTACCTTAGCAGAAAAATCTCTTGGTGTAGATAAAGCAGTGGGTGATTTGGCAGGTCCGATGTCATTTGCAATTTTTATGGGGATAAGTCGTTTGCTATACGGGAAATATGGGGATAAACTTCCGCTTAGAAAAGCGATGATTGGAAGTAGTATACTATGTATAGGAGCATATGTGCTAATTGCTGGAACGCAAAGTCCAATTCTTGGGTTAATTGGTTGTGCAGTTAGTGGATTTTCGGTAGGTATTATGTGGCCTGGAACATTTAGTTTAGCCGCTTCATCAGTGAAACATGGTGGAACAGCTATGTTTGCACTAATGGCACTAGCAGGAGATTTGGGCTGTGCCAGTGGGCCTACGTTGGTTGGAATGGTTTCAGAAGTACTAGATGGCAATTTAAAATATGGAATATTAGCGAGTATTGTATTTCCTATGGTATTGTTTATTGGAATATATTTTGGAAAAGTGGGCAAGGAAAAAAGAGCATAAAAAAAGCTGTATGAAGTCGATTATGATTTCATACAGCTTTTACCAATTACTTTGCTAATTGGTTGATTTCGTTTTGAATTAAGCACATTGATACAATTGATAATCCAAAAATAGATAGTAATAGATAAATAAGTGAACGGTTAGAAGGTGTGTTGTTTCCACGCGCACTCCAAGCAGCATCTACTTTCTCTCCAGCTTTGTAAAGCCAGTATATGTAATAAATACCGCATGTTACAAGAGATAGTAAAAAGACCATTCCGCCACTAGTATCTTCTTGCTTTTGGCTCACTGTGTTTAAATCATTCACAAGTGAAATCATCCAAAAGATAGAATAGATACCACATGTAACTAGAGATAAAACAATTGCCATACCAATATTTCTTTCTTTTACCATGATAATCCCTCC
>CAYJKD010000288.1:0-3077 GCA_964370595.1 uncultured Lachnospiraceae bacterium | reverse complement strand
TACGTAAATCAGCTGTAGCACGAGAATCAAATGGATATTCGAAACTGACTAAAAATCATGGCACTGAATCATAATGGAGTTCCAGTTTTTTGAGTGGAGATAAGATAGATTCATATGTAATACTCCTTTATTTGTTAGATTATTTTACATGTTAAAAGTATAGCATTTAAAATGAATTTCTATTAATAGTTACTGAAATGTAACATTTTAAGTGGGTTGAATGTCGATAAATGAAATGTTGTAATTATTAATGGATTGAACTATAATTATGCTAAATGTAAAAAAATATTATAATAGAATTGATGAAAAAGTATCTAAGTTGACTATTTATACATATAATAGTACAATAATTATCGGATTAAGTCCTAAAATAATTATGAAAAAAGGAGAGAATTTATGAATTTTAAATTTTATATGCCTACAAAGATACATTTTGGTGAAGGATCATTAAACCAATTAAAAAAAGCAAAATTACCAGAAGGAGCTGCTCTTTTGGTTACTGGAGGTGCTTCAACAACAAAGCTTGGTTATGTAAAAAGGGTTACTGAACTACTGAATCATAGTGGTCATGAAGTTGTTTTATATGATAAAGTTGAGCCGAATCCCAATGTTGAATCTGTAAGAGAAGCATCAAAACTTGCTCGTGAGAATGGATGCAGTTTTATAGTAGGATTAGGTGGAGGTTCTTCACTTGATGCAGCAAAAGCAATTGCAATTATGTGTACCAATAGTGGAGATTTCTGGGATTATATCTCTGGAGGAACTGGAAAAGGTAAATCACTAGAAAATGACCCTCTACCTATGGTTGCAATCACAACAACTGCAGGAACTGGAACAGAAGCTGATCCTTGGATGGTAATTACAAACGGAAAAGAAAAAATTGGATACGGCAATTTCGATGCAACATTTCCAGTGCTATCAATTGTTGACCCTGCACTTATGGTATCGATTCCTTCTCATTTAACTGCATATCAAGGCTTTGACGCTCTGTTTCATGCATTAGAAGGCTATATTGCTAAAATTGCTTCTCCTATGAGTGATATGTTTGCACTTGAATCAATTCGCCTAATTGGTAAATATTTAGAAACTGCAGTAAATGAACCAAATAATATGGAAGCACGTTCTTATGTTGCACTTGCTAATACATATTCAGGATTTGTAGAGAGCCTATCGTCATGTACTTCAGAGCACTCAATTGAGCATGCATTATCTGGTTTCCATCATGATTTGCCACATGGTGCAGGATTGATAATGCTTTCCCTTGCATATTTTGAACATTTTGAAACGATTTGTCCAGAGCGAACATGTGAAATGGCTAAAGCACTAGGAAATTTGGATGGAGACATTGTGAAAGCATTAAGTGATTTACAAAAAGCTTGCCATGTAGAAACATTAAAAATGAGTGATTTTGGAATTCAAGAAAATTTATTTGCAGATTATGCGGATCACGCATTTGAAGATATGGGTGGATTGTTTAAACTAGATCGTAGTCCATTGACAAAAGATGATGTTATTTCTATTCTAAAAAAATCATATCGATAGTTGATTTTTTAATATTATATGCATATGACGAAAAGCTTGAATTCTGTAAAACAGCAATCAAGCTTTTCGTCGTATCTTACATAAACCAGATAAGCATATGTATTAAGTTGAAATTATATTAAAATTGACGTCTCAAATAAAATCCATATTACTATAAATGAAAGAAGGAACAAGTTCTCAATGAAACATGTTTATTTATTAATAGCAATTACGATGTTTAGTTTAGGAATCATTGGAATGTATTTACCTGTATTACCAACAACTCCATTTATGATTGCTTCCGCATTTTTCTTTTCGAAATCATCAAAAACCATGAGCGAGTGGTTTTTGAATTCTAATATCTATAAAAATAATTTTCACTCTTTGGTAACACAAGGTACGATGAAAAAAAATGATAAAATCCGCACAATGATTATCATAACATTACTATTTATTGTAGCTGGCTATTTTATGAGAGATACGATGATTGGGCTTATCATAATTTTATTTGTATGGATTGCACATATGATTGGTTTTCTGTTTTTTGTAAAAAACAAAGCTGATGTTACGGAAAAAGAGTCGTGAATGGTTTCGATGATTCCTTCTTTAGGAATGATTTTTTTTATTTTCTGCAATACTTGCAAATACAACGGATAGAATGACTAATACGAATCCAAATCCTTTTTTTAATGTCATTATTTCCCCAAGTATTATGACTCCACAGAGAACGCCACAAATAGGTTCTAATACAGATAACATAGATGCAGTACTAGCACCGATCTTCACAATACTATAGTTTAGTAAAATTACTGCAAGGATTGCTACTAGTATAGCAATTGCAAAAGAAATCATCCACGCTTGTGGTGTTAATTCGAATGTTAATTGTCTTGTGAAAATTCCATACAGACCAGAGACCATAGAATTTACGAAAGCATAATAAAATCCTAATTTGATATAAGGCATTTTTTGTAGGGGAGAATGCTGTAGTGTAAGCATATAAATTGCATAATTAACAGCTGATACAATTGCAATTATAATTCCAAACATGTTTTGACTACCACTAAAATCTACTAAGAAAAATACACCACCAATACCGAGTACCAAGGCACTCATTCCTGGAATACTAGGCTTTTCGGAGAAAAATAAAATTCCAACTGCCATGATAATTACTGGGTAAAGGAAATGAAGTGCAGTTGCCATCCCTACCTCAATGTAATTATAAGAGCTATATAATAATAATGTTGTAGCAGCAGTACCTAAAACACCACTAAGTAATAATGCTTTAATTTCACTTTTCGTAATACTTAGAGAAATCCCCTTATATCGCAAGATGCCCCATAAAATCGGTAGGGCGAATGCTGATCGTAAAAAAGTAAGTGTAATACCATTATTTCCACCACTATACGATAGTTTTGCTAGAATTGGTGTAACTCCAAATAATACGGCTGATAATAGTGCAGCACTAATACCTCGGTAAGTATTTTTCCCTTTGTTGTCCATGTTTGCTTGAAAACCTCCTTAATTGTTTGTTCTTCTTTGATTGACTGCATAATATC
>CAYJKD010000287.1:0-3162 GCA_964370595.1 uncultured Lachnospiraceae bacterium | reverse complement strand
AAAACGCAAATTTAATTAATATGTTAGAAATCCCCAGTCGTTTGACTGGGGATTTTTTCGTAAGATAGATAAGAACGTGTTTGAATTTGAAAAATAAATGGATAGCAACATTTATGAAATAGAATAAAAAAATAATCGAGAAAGGTATACAAATTCTTGGAAATAATGTTATTATAGAAGGTAAAGATGTTATTTTAAAAGATTCCCATTAAAATGCAGTTAATTCAACCAGTTGGCATAGATATTACGATTCAAGAACAAGAGGAGATAGACAACCGAATGAGCATAATTGAAAGTATATTAGATATCCCAGTAGAACATGAAAAAAATGTTTGTGGACAGTTTGACCAATATGTAAAAAAAATAGAAAGAACATTACGTGTAACAATTGTAGTTCGTGATGGAGCGATTAAAGTCATTGGACCAGATGGAATGGTTGGTAAGGCGAAAAGTGTATTTAATACATTGGCAGAATTATCGAAAAGAGGGAATGTAATCACAGAGCAAAACGTTGATTATGCATTATCCCTGTCCTTCTCTGAATCAGATAAAGAGATTCTAGAAATAGACCGTGATATTATCTGTAGAACAATTAATGGAAAACCTGTAAAGCCTAAAACATTAGGACAAAAAACATATATTGATTTAGTACGTAAAAAAATGATTGTGTTTGGAATTGGTCCAGCTGGAACAGGAAAAACATATTTAGCAATGGCTATGGCAATTCAAGCATTTAAAAGTGGAGAAGTAAATCGAATTATTTTAACAAGACCAGCAATTGAAGCAGGAGAAAAATTAGGTTTTTTACCAGGGGATTTGCAAAGTAAAATTGACCCTTACTTAAGACCATTATATGATGCTCTTCATCAAATTATGGGAGCAGAAAGTTTTTTGCATAACTCTGAAAAAGGTTTGATTGAAGTGGCACCCCTTGCATATATGCGAGGGCGAACCCTAGATAATGCTTTTATTATTTTAGATGAGGCACAAAATACGACTCCAGCTCAAATGAAGATGTTTCTAACTAGAATTGGATTTGGTTCAAAAGTTATAATTACTGGAGATAAAACACAAAAAGACTTGCCAAGTGGAGTGACATCAGGATTAGATGCAGCAATGAGAATTCTTAATAAGGTAGATGGCATTGGCTTTTGTAATTTAACAAGTAAGGATGTAGTAAGACATCCATTAGTACAAAAAATTGTTCAAGCATACGATGATTACGAAGCAAAAGCTGCTGTGAAAGCAAAGAGAGGTACCAAATGACAATTACTATTGATTACGAAATAGAATTTGATAAAAAAGTTCAGTGGAATGAAATTATTAATGATGCAATTATGGCAGCAATGGATTCTGAAGAATGCCCCTATGAAGCAGAAATTAGTGTTTTAATAACTGATAACAATGGAATTCGAGAGATTAATAACGAATTCCGAGAGAAAGATACGCCAACAGATGTATTATCATTTCCTATGGTGGATTATCAAACACCAGGGGATTTTGATCCATTAGAGGAAGATGGAGGAAGCTACTTCCATCCAGAAAGTGGAGAACTATTACTTGGGGATATAGTAATATCAGTAGATAAAGTAAAAGAACAAGCATTAGAATATGGACATGAAGAGCGAAGAGAATTGGCATTCCTAGTAGTTCACAGTATGCTACACTTATTTGGCTATGATCATATGGAAGAAGTGGAACGTAAAGAAATGGAACATCGGCAAGAAAATATCTTAAAAGAAAGAGGTTATGTACGATGAAAAAATATTTGGTGGTAGGTGGTTGTATCCTAATGGTACTTCTATCTGGCTGTATGAAGAAAACAGTGACAGTTGAGGAAACCTCAGCAGTGATTGAGGAAACGACAAGTAGGCCAGTAGAAACAACGCAAGCAGAAACAGAACCACCGACAACAGAGCCACCAACGACAGAAGCAATTGATGAAAATATTTTGGAAACTGATCCCCGTGAAGAAATCGATGGAAAAATTCGTAGTTATCTCACAGGTCAAATGGTTGAGGCTTCAATTGGGAATACTCGTCCACTTGCAGCAATGATTAGTAATGATAAACAAGCAATGCCTCATTATGGAATGAGTCGGGCAGAAATTATTTATGAAGCTCCAGTAGAGGGGGCGATGGTTCGCTATTTGGCCATTATGGAAGATTTTCAAGATGTAGAGAGAATTGGGTCGATGAGAAGCTGTAGAAATTACTATATTGATATTGCAGCAGAATATGATCCTATTTTTGCTCACTATGGTCAAAGTAAATTTGCTGAGCCATATTTATATTTAGTAGATGGAATTAATGGTGTTTCAGGTTCGGGAACAAATTCATACTATCGAACAAGTGACCGCAAAATGCCTCATAATGCATATACTTCCTATGAAAAAATTGAAGAGGCAAAGATTAAGTTTGGTTATGATTCTGCATATGATGAAAATCAAGAAGGGCATTTTCAATTTACGAAAGATGGTAAAGTGGAATTGCTTAACAGAGAAGATAGTTTTACAGCTACAAATGTAAAACCAGGTTATGTTGGAAATGATCCATGGTTTGAATATCGAGAAGAAGATGGACGTTATTATCGTTATCAATATGGAGCAGAACATGTAACAGATGAAGGACAGCTTGTAACCGATAATATCATTATTCAATATTGTTATGCAGGGTATTATCAGTCTACAGATTATAGAAATATTGATGTTACGAATCCTTCGAATCTAGTTGGATATTATATAACAAAAGGAAAAGCAATTCCAGTTCAATGGAAAAAGAATGAGAATGGCCAAACGAAATATTATGATGCGAATGGTGCCGAAATTGTTCTGAATCAAGGTAAGACATGGATTTGTATCATGACAGATCAAGAAGTAGGAAAAATTAAGTTTGAGTAATGGAAAAATAGTAAAACAAGCAGATACTATACTTACGGGGAACTGATATGAAAGAGTATACAATCTGCTTGTTATTAATTTTGATTACTTCAAGTATAACATTTCTTATATATTTTTTGTGATGAATCAAATTAGAATGGTTCTATTCTATGGTTATCTAAAACTGGATAGCAACTAAGGAGGTATTTTTTGAATCGGGTAATTGTAATAGGTGGAGGAGCCTCTGGAATCATGGCAGCAATTGGTGCCGCTAGTTCTGGAGC
>CAYJKD010000286.1:0-3222 GCA_964370595.1 uncultured Lachnospiraceae bacterium | reverse complement strand
AAATGGCAGAATTTATATATCAAATGTATAAGGCTCGCAAAGCACACGGGGACAAAGTTATTCTTAATGATGTATCTCTCTCATTTTATTATGGAGCAAAAATTGGTGTCGTAGGGCCCAATGGTATGGGGAAATCAACCTTACTAAAAGTTATGGCAGGACTTGAAGAGGTTAGTGCTGGAGAAGCGAAGTTAACACAAGGATTTACAGTAGGTATCCTTCAGCAAGAACCAATACTAGAAGAGGATAAGACCGTAATCGAAAATATCAGACAAGCCTTTAGTGGATTATTAGCAAAGATAGATCGATTCAATAAAATCGGCGAAGAGATGATGGATCCAGATGCAGATTATGATAAACTTATGACAGAAATGGGCAACTTGCAATCTGAAATAGATGCAGCAGATGGATGGGATGTAGATAGTAAATTGTATCAAGCAATGGATGCGCTTCAGTGCCCAGAGGCAGATACACCTATCAATATTTTGTCAGGTGGAGAGAGACGTCGAGTTGCTCTTTGTAAACTTCTTTTAGAAGCTCCTGACTTGCTTTTACTTGATGAGCCAACCAACCACCTTGATGCGGAATCTGTACTTTGGCTAGAGCAATTTCTAAAAACCTACCAAGGAGCAGTTTTAGCAGTAACACACGATCGATACTTCCTAGATAACGTAGCAGGATGGATTTGCGAGGTAGACCGTGGACAACTATATCCATATGAAGGAAACTATTCTACTTATCTTGAAACCAAAGCGGCTAGATTAGAAGCACAAGGACAGCAACAAGCAAAGCTTGTGAAAAGAATCCATGCAGAATTAGAGTGGGTTAGGAGTTCTGCAAAAGCTCGTCAAACGAAAAGTAAAGCACGTCTTGAGCGTTTTGCAGAAATGCAAGCGCAAGCAGCTAATGTAAAAGAAGTAGATTTTTCGGATATTAAAATACAAGTTGGATCTCGTCTTGGATCCAAGGTTATTGTAGCAGATCAAATCAATAAATCCTATGGCGATCGTGTTTTGATTAAAGATTTTTCGTTCTCCCTTCCACAAGGAGGAATTGTTGGTGTAATTGGACCAAATGGAGTAGGAAAAACCACTCTATTCAAATCAATTGTTGGATTAGAAGAGTTAACAAGTGGCTCTCTAGAAATTGGTGAAACCGTACATATTTCTTATGTTGACCAAAACAGAGCTGGATTAGACCCAGATAAAACTCTATGGGAAGTTGTATCAGGTGGGAATGATTATCTTCAAGTAGGGAATGTACAAATTCCAAGTAGAGCATACCTTTCAGGGTTTGGATTCAAAGGATCCGATCAACAAAAGAAGGCAGGGATACTATCTGGTGGAGAGCGAAATAGACTAAATCTTGCATTGACCTTAAAAGAAGGTGGAAATCTAATTCTATTAGATGAACCTACTAACGATTTAGATATTGCTACCTTATCTAGTTTAGAAGAAGCACTTCTGAACTTCCCTGGTTGCTCGGTTGTAATAAGCCATGATAGATTCTTCCTTGATCGTATTGCAACCCACATCATAGCATGGGAAGGGACAGATGAAGAACCAGGTAATTGGCACTGGCATGAAGGAAACTTCGAATCCTATCAAAAGAACCGAGTAGCTCGTTTAGGTGCTGAGGCAGCAAAACCTCGCAGAATGAAACGTAAGCTGACAAAAGCATAAGAATCCAAATAAGACGATTCTAAAATATAATATTGAGCAGACAAAAAAATAAAACGTTTTGTCTGCTTTTTATATTGTATAGAGCAATATCGTGTTAATTATTAGCAATAAAATTGCTTTACATTTGATAAAATAGAACTATAATTTAATAATAGTGTTATACGACTGAAATAATAATAGAAAGTTACAATTTTGTTTGATCAAATTTATGGAGGTAAATATTATGTATCAATTTCCTATCGGTGTAATGTTAGAATCATTTAAATTGCCTACAGATGAAGCAATAAAGAAGGCAAAAGAAATAGGCGCTTCAGGAATACAAGTATATGCATCACGTGGTGAACTATCCTATCTTAATCTGGTAGGTAAAAAGCGAAAAGAGTTTTTAGATAAAGTTAAATCCAATGGGTTAACTATTTCGGCCCTCTGTGGTGATTTTGGAAAAGGCTTTTATGAACCTGAAAGAAATATTAGTCTGGTTGATAATTCAAAGAGATTAATAGAAATGGCAAAAGAGTTAGAAACAAATATTGTTACCACACATATTGGGGTAATTCCAGAAGATCGTAATTTAGAACGATATAAAATTATGCAAGAGGCCTGTGTAGAACTTGCCGAGTTTGCAAAATCAATGGATGCCCATTTTGCAGTAGAAACAGGTCCAGAAACGGCTGAAATATTAAAAAACTTCCTTGATAGTTTAGGTTCTGATGGAGTAGCAGTTAATTTAGATCCTGCAAACTTTGTAATGGTTACTGGTGATGACCCTACGAAAGCGGTGCACACCTTGAAAGATTATATTGTGCACACCCATGCAAAAGATGGAGTAAGGCATTATTATAAAAATCCAGAAGCAGTATACGGTCTTATTGAAGAAGAGATGCTTAGTAGCCCATCCTTTACAGAGATGCCACTAGGATCTGGAACTGTGGATTTTAAAAGTTATTTTGCTGCCCTTGATGATATTGGATACAAAGGTTTCTTGACAATTGAACGAGAAGTAGGAGAGGATCCAGTAAAGGATATTATTACTGCAGTAGAATTTATAAAAAAACATCTAGCTTAAAGAAAATGTGGCAATGAACGGTTCCATGTTTCGTAGTTCTATAAAGAGGTACGATCAAAATTGGAAAAAATTTATTCGCGAAAAATAGAAGGCAGATCTGCTTAATTGAAAGGATGTTATAATGAAGTTTTCTGTTAGCATTTATAGTTTTTCTGATGTTATTAAAAATGGCGATTTAAGTGTTTTAGAATGTTTGCCACGGATAAAGGCGATGGGGTTTGATGCTGTGGAATTTACTGATTTTCTATTGCCAGAAGGTGTCGAACCAATGGCATATGCAAAGAAAGCGAAAGAGATATGTGATGAATTGGGACTTGAAATTTCGAATTTTGCAGTTGGGGGAGAGTTATTAAATACGAAAGATATGCAGGAACAGGTAGAAGAAATTAAGTATAAAATCCGTATTGCACAAGCCCTAGGTTGTAATAGGATTCGCCATGATGTGTCTGCAGGGCCTGATGGCAATATGTTTAT
>CAYJKD010000285.1:0-3228 GCA_964370595.1 uncultured Lachnospiraceae bacterium | reverse complement strand
ATGGCTTTAACGGTGCCATACCTGAATTAATTAATAAAAGACTGTTATCATTGTGAGGAACTAAAGAAAAACTCTTTTTAACTAGATGTCCTTTTTCTTCAAAAAAATCTAAAAACATTTTCCTTAGTTCATTTACTCCATACTTCTTCACGTTAACGTTTCCTCCGTACCTTAGCTTTTTTTATCTTTATGATCTCTATATTTTTTACCACACATAATCCCTGCAAACGCTACTGCTCCAAAGCAAGCAGCCTTTAGTAACGTAACAACAAATTCAACAGCTACAGCTGACATAGTCAATTCTCCTTTTCTAATCATGTGTTTTCTATTTTAAAATCAAGTTCTAAACAGTTACAATAATATCATAAACAACCTTAGTTTTCAAGCAATAAATCTCCATATACAAGCGCTAAATCATATGCCCTTTGCTTCGTATCATCAACAAGTGATGCAATATATTTTATCCCAGCCTCCGTTGCATTACTAATTCCATCCGATGCAATAATCGCATTTTCTTCTCGTCGCTTAGACCAATCTTGTTGTTCTTGCAATAATCGTGTATAATCTTCTGCTACAATAATTGTTTCTAATTCTGCAACCATACGATCAATTTCTCCTTGCCATAGCTTCAATTCACCCTCAAGCACATGCACCTGGTTATTTGCATCTTCACTGTCTTGCTTTTGACGTTGATTTAATATAGATTGTTCTAATTCATTTAATCTCACAATTTGCGAATTAACCGTTTCTTCGAGTAACACTTCCTCCTCATCAGCTAACACAGTTCTTTGCTGTACCTCTGCTGCTTCTGGAATAGGTGCTACTGGTTGTAATTCTATATCTTGAGCAATTGTATTTACTCCAATCTCTTCCTTCACTATTTCTTCTGCATGGTCACGTTCTTCTTGAACTTGAGCCAAATGAATCAAGCTAAAACTAACGAGTAAAATCAATATTCCTATAATTCCAATTTGTTTTTTCATATCCCACCTGAGCCTTATATTTTAACATATTCTAAGCATAGAATAACATAAAACTCTATAAAAAAACATGCAAATTAAAAATAGTAATACATTGTAAGATTTTAGTAAGTTTCCATTACCGCTCCCACTTATCACAAAGGGCATTTATCTGATCAGCAAATCTCGCTAAATCTTTATTTGCTCCGCCTTCATTCCCATTAATAACTCGCAACAATCGCTCTCCTGCGCTTGATAATCGTGTATAAACATTGCTAGCTTTTTTACTTTGCTTTGTTTTAGAAACATCTTCTTGTTTTTCAATTGGAATTCCTATGGTTATTTCTATCCATTGTCCATTAATCAAATCATAACTCGCTCCACTAAATGGTGCCTCTGCATTCAAGTTAAACTGTTCTTTAAGCAAAATTGAAAAGTCATCACATACTTGGTCGCTACCATGCACTACGAAAATTTGTTTTGGTTTTACTTTAAACTCGTTTACCCACCGAAGCAACCCTGCTTGGTCTGCATGTCCGCTGATATCGTGTAATGTTTCAATTGTCGCTTCTACTTCTATCTCTTCTCCAAAAAGCTTAACACTAGTAGCTCCGTCTTGTAATATCCTTCCAAGTGTTCCTTCTGCTTGATATCCTGCAAAAACAATACAACTATCTTTTCTCCATAAATTATGTTTCATATGATGGCGAATTCTTCCAGCATCGCACATCCCTGAAGCTGAAATAATTACTTTTGGCTTATGAACAAAGTTAATATTTTTCGATTCTTCCGCTGTGACAGTCAACTTTAACCCTGGAAATGAAATAGGATTAATTCCCTGTTCTACAAGTGCTTTCGTCTCTTCGTCATAAACATCTTTTAAGTTCATTTGAAACACTCCTGTTGCTTCTACCGCAAGTGGACTATCTACATAAACCTCAAATCCCTCATGACCTTTTACCAAACCATCTGCCTTTATTTTTCTAATGTAATATAATAATTCTTGTGTTCTTCCTACTGCAAATGCTGGTAATACAACATTACCGCCTCGATTAAGTGTCATTTCAATAATTTTTGCTAGTTCCTCAACATGATTGCAATTTTTCTTATGGTTTCTCCCACCATAGGTACTTTCCATTACAACATAATCTGCTGATTCACAATAGTTTGGATCTTTTATCAACGGTTTATTATAATTTCCAATATCTCCAGAAAATACAATTTTCCTTTCTGCTCCACCTTCCTGTAACCAAAGCTCAATTGATGCTGAACCTAACAGATGGCCTACATCAATAAATCGTACAGAAACATCTTCGTTTACCAATACTTTTTCATCATAGTTACATGGTACAAAATGTTCCATAACCCCTATTGCATCTTGAATGTGATAAAGTGGTTCTACTTCTTGTTTTCCGCTTCGTCTTGCTTTTCGATTCTTCCACTCTGCTTCCATCTCTTGAATATATGCACTATCTTTAAGCATAATCTGACACAAATTTTCTGTTGCTTTTGTAGTAAAAACCCTTCCTCTAAATCCATTAGCATAAGCTAGTGGCAATAATCCAGCATGATCGATATGGGCATGGGTTAAAAATACATAATCAATTTGTGCAAATGAAACTGGCAATGGCATGTTTTCATAAATATTCGCTCCTTGTTCCATACCACAGTCTACTAGTATCTTATTGGATCCTACTTCTAAGTAATGACAACTCCCAGTAACCTCATGTGCCGCTCCGATAAACATAATTTTCATCGTTCTTCCTCCTTTTCATTTCACTACATCTGATACAATCGTATATGTGGATTATCTGGCGGAAAACATTCTTCAGCTTCATACTCTGTATTTATAGGAAAAATATGTGTAACAATTCAGCCATGCAGTAAAAAGTAGTAAAGTAAGCGTATAAGCTTGCTTACTAAGCTGGATTTACTATTTTTTTACTATAGGCGGATGCCCTACATGAATAAATGAGCAACCCATTATTATCTTCTACTAAATTTTAGTCGTTTTGCTCATTTTATAATCTACTTCAATTATACTCTGTTTCTATTGAAAATGCAATGAGACAGCCATTACTATCTTCTACTAAATTGGGGTCGCTTTACTCATTTATGGATGGCATGGCCAATTCATGAATCAATGTCAAACAAATAGATGCTTTAGAGAACTATATCCCTATACCACGTTGCAACAATCGGTCATATATTGACTTATAATCAGAAGTCGCTTCCGTCTCTAATATTGTATAAATTTCCGTGATAAGAC